>JANWVS010000011.1 GCA_025056835.1 Gemmataceae bacterium
ATGCACGCGCCCCGGCCTGCATCGTGGAAGTGGACTGTCTGCGGCCTGCTGCTGCTGGCAACGATGCTCAACTACATGGACCGGCAGACGTTGGCGCAGCTCGCCAAGACCATTTGCGACGAATACGATCTCTCGAATCAGCAATACGGTCTGCTCGGCATGGGCTTCGGCCTGGCCTTCGCCGCCGGAGCGCTCGTCTTCGGTTTCCTGGTCGATCGCTTCAGCATTCTTTGGCTTTATCCGACGGTCTTGATCGGTTGGTCGCTCGCCGGGATCGCCACCGGCTACGCCGACGGCCTCGGCCGCCTGTGGCTGACCGCCCTGGGGGCCTGGGACGACTCCACCGCCGCCCGGACCACGGGGGCCTATTACGGCTTCATGGCGTGCCGGGTCGCCCTCGGTTTCTTCGAAGCGGGGCACTGGCCCTGCGCCCTGGTGACGGCCCAACGGATCTTGGCGCGGCAGGACCGCTCCTTCGGCAACAGCATCCTGCAAAGCGGCGCCGCCCTTGGCGCGATCCTCACCCCGCAGATCGTCACGCTGCTGGTTGTCACGACGCCGGGCGACGCGGGGCCGGTGCCGGCGGCCGGCGGCTGGCGGCCGCCGTTTGTCGTCATTGGCCTGGCGGGGATGTTGTGGATCGTGCCGTGGCTGGGGCTGGTTCGGCCGCGCGACCTGGCGCGCCCGGCCGAGGCCGTGGACCCCGACGTCGTCCAACCCGCCAATGCACCGCCGGAGGCGTTCGGACGGCGGTTCGCGGTGCTCGTGATCATCGTGTTGGCCATCAACGCGACCTGGCAGCTCTTCCGCGAATGGCTGCCGAAGTTTCTTCAGGACCCGCCGCACAGCTACACCCTCGCCGAGGCGGGCTATTTTATTTCGGCGTATTATGTCGCCACCGACCTCGGCTGCTTGGCGGCCGGCTATGCCGTCAAGCGGCTCGCAGGCGGCGGCTGGCGGGTCCACTCGGCCCGGCTGCTGGTTTTCGCCGTTTGTTCAGTGATGACCATGCTGAGCGTGACGGCCGCTTTTCTACCCCGGGGACCGGTGTTGATTGGCGTGCTGTTGATCGTCGGCGCCGGCGCCCTGGGCCTTTTTCCCAATTACTACGCCCTGACGCAGGACCTTTCGCACAAACACCAAGGCAAGCTCGTGGGTGTGCTCGGGGCCGTGGCCTGGCTGGGGTCGTCGCCTCTCCAGCCCGTGGCCGGCTGGACCGTCGATCAGACCGGCTCGTACGCGGCGTTGATCGTGATGGCGGGGCTGGCGCCCTTACCGGCGGTCTTGGCGTTGTGGCTGTTTTGGGAACGACCGACGCCGCGGCGGCGTACCCTTTGATCGCTTGCGAAGCTACAGCGACGCTGCTCTTGCCCTGCCAAGGATCGGCGGCGCTTCTAGGCAGCTGCCTTGGCCTTCGCCTGGCGTTCGTCGAGCACTTGCTTGAGCAAACGGCGATATTCCAACTGCATCGCCTGGTGGGTCCCTGGTTGAACTTTGGTGACGGCGCGGACGGTCATGTCGCCGGGAGTCAAGTCGACCAACGCCTTAATCACGGTCTCGGCCAAGACCTCGCGGCGTTGGGCCCGGAGGCGGCGGCCGGCTTCCGTCATGTCGTGCACGAGTTGTTCGAGGTTGGCGCTGATCGGAGCCTTGTAGTCGACCACCGCGTTGATGTATCCTTTGGAAAAGTTGACGACGTTTTTCACCTGGCCGTTGGGGATGATAAAGAGCTTGCCGTTGTCGTCGCGAATGTGGGTCGTGCGAATCCCGACGGCCTCGACGCGGCCTTGGGCCTCGCCGATTTGCACCACGTCGCCCACGAGAAACTGGTTTTCGAACAAGATGAAAAAGCCGGAAACCAGGTCGGTCACCAGGCTCTGAGCACCCAATCCCACGGCCAGGCCGAGCAGACCGGCCCCGGCGAGGATGTGGTTGCGTCCCGGCAGCTGGCAGATTTCCAACATCACCATCACCGATCCGAAATAGAGTACGTACTGGCTGACCGATTCGAGCAGCGGCACCAGCGTCTGCCCCTTTTGGTCGACCGGCCGGTCGGTGCGGTACAGGCCGAACGCCTCGTGAATCAACACGTGGGCCAGCTCGATGAGCACGCGAGTGACGAAAAAGATGCCGATGCACTTGACGATATTGTCGCCGTAGTCCTCGACGAACGCCACGCCGCGAAAGAGCGCCACTGCCCGCGTGGAAGCGTAGATCCAAACGGCTGCCTCGAAGCACTTCTGGCCAAAAGGAAACAGCCGGGCCACATGCTCCCAATAGCGGCGGAGGGCACTGGCGGCAAAGCGGCGGTTCCCCAAGCGCGTCAGGACGCGAAAGATGGTGCTGCACGCCAACGTCGCCAGCCGCGCGGCCGTGACGATGGCCAACAAACGCAACAAGAACAAAACGATGATGTCGGCCGTCGGCCAATCGAGTACGGCACCGGCACCCCACAGCCCGCCCAAGACCGCCGCCGCAAGGCAAAACCGCTCCAGCAAGCCAAACCACCGGTGCGTCGTCTCTTCGACACGTACGCGCTCTGGCAACGCACTCGCCGGCAGGGCCGCGCCCGGCGTAGCGACCTCGGATGGCGGCACGTCCCTCCCGGCTTCTTCCTCCAGCGCGCGCAGGGCATACGCTTCCGCCAAGCGGATGCCCCGCCGTACCAGCCCCAGGGTCAACCACACCAGGGCCGCCAAAGCGCCTAACTTGGCCCCGGTCCACGCTAGTACCAGCAGCTGCGGTCCCGCCAAATGACGATACCAGGCCTCGAGATCTGGCCGGACATCACGACCCAGCACATGGTAAACCGTCGCCGACGCCATCGCGGCGGCTACGGCCACCAGCGTGACCCAGAACATCAACGCCCGCGTTCGCCGCTTGGCCTCCTCCCCCACACGCTCGAGCCACGACAATCCGGTCCAGCGCACCAAGGAATCGCTGCCGTGCAACAACAACTTGCGCACGACGAACGACACCACCAGAATGGCTGCCAAAATGACGTGAACGGCGACAAGGTTCGCCAGCAAACGGTCGTCCAGCGCCTCGCCGACCTGGATGAGCAAGTCCATGACGCCCTCCTTGGCGACAACCGTGTGTAGCGTAACCTCGCTGTGGAAAACGTGTCAAGCCGGAAGCGGTCTGATGAAGGGGCGGGGTCTACCCAAATTCTCTGGAGACCGGCTGAATCCCCACAGGCTCCTGACGGTACCGCGCCGCTTCCCAATCGGCCTTGATGCCGCTGGCGCTTGCGGGACTTCGCCGGTAGGACATTACGGCGCTGCTAGCAGCCAACGATCCGGCTCAAGTGCCGCACCTCGGGCATTCCCCGCCGGCGGCGAAGCCGAGCGGGTCTTGGGTCGTCCAGCGGCCGGTCGTCGGGTCGAGGTAGCGGGCGCGGTTGTAGTAGAGGCCGGTCTCGGCATCGAACTCGCGCGAGGCGAACAGGATCGGCGAGCCGACGACGCCAGTCGTCGGGTCGAATTGCGCCACGATGTTGCCGAAGGCGTCGTAGGCGATCTGGTCGAGGAGGGCACCGCTCTCGTCCTGCACCAGCCGCACCGACTTGAGGTGGTCGGTCAGTAGACTTCCGGAGTTGTCCGACGGCTAAAGTAACTTGCAGACCGTTGCGCACTGCCCGCGAACCGCGATCCAGAAGCTTCAAGGGATCGGTTGCATCAAGTTTGATTATGTCCCGGGTGCGTGCCAATCCACATCTGGGATGACAACCCATTGGTGCTCTTGGATGCCATAATCCTGTGCACAGGCACGCTTCGCCATGGCCAAATCACTTTGAAGTATATCGATGTACGGTTCAGTTGATTCAGGACTCTCCAGCACATTCACATAGACGCCCTCGCTTCGCTCTTCGAGCACAACCCGATACGCTCCAGGCCGGTTTGCGATTGCCTCGTACGTCATGAATCTCAACCTCATCCGCCAAATGGCAACCGATGCTGTCCCGGAATCGCGTCAACCCACCGCTGCCTAGCGGCATCCCACACTTCAAAGTGTGCATGAGGAGGAGGCGTTCCCGGTCCCGCATAATCGATACGAAATCGCCTGAGACCATCCTCACTTAATATAACGAAACCTCTCGAATCATCTCGCAAAATCCGAGCTCGCGGGCCAAGCCAGGCGATAATTGTGTCACTGACTTGAGCCAAGAGATTTCTTGGCGTTCCGCTGGGCGGGCTTGCTGTGCCATTAGCGCCAAGCCCAGTGCCGTTGCCGCTCCCGGAACCTCCGCTGGCAGGCGCGGTCGGCGTTGTCGCGGTCGCCGGGCGAGCGGGGTTGGGACCGCCTGCTCCGTTCGTAGCCGGCACACGCGGCCCTGCCGGCGCTGGCCGTGGCGGTAGAGTTCGCCAGGCGAGATAGTTGCCGGCCAGGCCCAGCACGCCGCTGCTAAGCTGCGTGATATTTTCGACACTTGGCCGATCGTTGACAATGCCAACACCTCCTCGAACGGCGCAAACACCGTTGCCCAAGAAATCGTACCCCAACAGAACCCGCCCCACTCCGCCGATGATCCCTGACGCTTGCGCTGTGGCGCCCGAAGCCCCGGCAATACCGACGGAGCCCAACACCCCATAGATCGACTCCGAGACGTAGTAGGGAGTGTCTCTCGCGTTATCGGGAACCCGATACGGTTCCACCCGATTGCCGTTTCCGAGCGTCACGACACTCCACACGGCGTTGGCGAGTCCGTTCGCCACCGCCGCATTGTCCCTCAGAGTGATTTGTAGGACTCGATGCGGGTCGGTGTTCCATCCTCCACCATCTCGAATGCCAGGAATCGCCACCAAAGGATTAATTTGAAGCCCGCTCGGGTCGGTAGCCATCGTGGTCATGTTGCCGACGTAGCGATACAGATTCGCATCGCCTGCCGCGAAGCCGAGCGGGTCTTGCGTGGTCCAGCGGCCGGTGGTGGGGTCGAGGTAGCGGGCGCGGTTGAAGTACAGCCCGGTCTCGGCGTCGAACTGGCGCGAGGTGAACAGGATAAGTCTCCGCCGTCCCCACATCAGCCATGCACCATCGGCCGCACCCCCGCGCGCCGTGGCCAAGCGCGCCGTATCCCAGATAGCCGTGTTTTGGCGGCACGAATATCTTTCTCCGCAAACTGTGTACACGGGACGGTAACTAGATTCAACTTTCTGTATTGACGAAACTGAAACTGACACGAAACCCAATAGTAAAATTCGAGGAATCCTCAGGATAGCACCGATAAGACAAGGCAGTGCAATCTGAAGCTCGGCTTCCCCATGCGCCACCACATATTACCCTTCCAGCGTATTCATCCGCACTCAGGCACGCTGTGTCACACCATTCGAATACGTTACCATGCATGTCATACAATCCCCAAGCATTTGGAAGTTTCTGGGCGACTGGATGAGGCTCGCCTCCGCTATTGCCCTCGTACCATCCGACACTTGCTAAAGCATTTTCCCCATTGCCGCTGTAATATTCAGACGACGTTCCCGCACGACAAGCATACTCCCATTCTGTTGAGGTCGGCAGTCGCACCTTCTGTCCAGTAATCTCGCTCAATCGCCGACAGTATTCCACGCAGTCGGCCCATAAAACGCCTTCAACGGGATTATCGTCATTTTCAAAATAGCTCGGATTGACAGGCATCAAACGTTTCCACTGCGCCTGAGTGATCGGCGTATTGGACATGTAAAACGCTCGCGTTGGCAAGGGCCCCCGCGGCTTGTCAAACTGAGAGCCCGATAGGGCCCTTGCCAGCGGAATAAAATTAAACGTAATACCCAAGCAGTTGGTAAAACACGGCACCAATGGTGTGATTCCCGAGGCGAGCAATCGTTGCAGCCTGCGCTCATTTTCTAGACGCTTTGGGTCGACGGCATCTTGTCCAAGTAACGTATATGACAATAGCAATATCTCCCCGCGAATGTCTCCCAGCTTCATCAATTGCGTAGCAAGCTGGAAGGCAGCAGCTGGGTTACGTGGAATGTCATTCAGCAAATGTTCAATTTCAGTTGTGCTATCCATCTCTTTCTACCAACCGGATAACGGACAATCGTCTTGATGAAGAAGGAGCTCACCGTTGTGTACCAGCCGAATGCCATAGCCGCTGCTGTTCCGTAAAGGCTCAAGAAAAACTCGGATCGTCCTGCCGTCGTGTAATTGGACACAAAAATATCGTTCTCTAACAAGACCATGTGGGGTGTATACCTCGGGAAGCTCTCCATTGTGTAAGATGGTTCGAACATATCGTCCAATCAGCAGCGCAGAACCGCGATGGAGTGCAACTTCCGAACCTCGCCCAACATAATAGTCATACACCAACTCAACGCTGCTTAGGATCACTGACGTTATGCCGATCGCAACGGCAGATCGTACATCTACTGTTCCTCGGCGGGGACGTCGCCCCGCATTGAGCGCTCTGTTTTCAGACGGAGTTAGCGGGGTACCATCGCGCCAGAAGCGTTCATTTCTGATCCTGCCATTTGACAACTCGTACTGAACGTCATAATGTGCTCCTCCTGGGTGGTTTCGATCATAGTAAACACGCAATACTCGGTCGACAGTATTCCCACTATTTGGCGCGTAGGGATCAGGCGAGCCAACCATCCGCCTTACCCACCCTGGCCATTGGTCCCGTGGGAGTTGAATCAATCCGCTCGGGTCGGTGGCCATCGTGGCCATATTCCCGACGTAGCGGTATAGGTTCGCGTCGCCGGCCAAGAAGCCCAGTGGGTCTTGCGTTGTCCAGCGGCCGGTGAACGGGTCGAGGTAGCGGGCGCGGTTGTCGTACAGGCCGGTCTCGGCGTCGAACTCGCGCGAGGCGAACAGGATCGAATTGTCAAAGAGCGGATTCGCTTGGGCCACGATGGCGCCGAAGGCATTATACGCAATCTGGTCGAGCACCACGCCGCTCTCGTCCAGCACCAGTCGCACGGAGTTCAAGTGGTCGGTCAGATACCATAGCACTCCGTCGCTTACGCTTCCGGCTCCATTGACCTCGATGCGCGCAAAGGTCTGGTCGAACTCGTCGCCGTGCAGATAGCGGGCAAGCAACTGGTTGGTGCCGTCGAGTTCTGCATAAATATCAAAATTCTCGTTGCCGACCGGCGTCGGCTTCATGTTGGTCCAGCCGTCGAGGACGTAGCGCGTCACCACCGGCACGTTCGGCCCGTCGCCGTCCCAATCGACCGCCTTCTCGATGCGGTTGCCGAACACGTCGTACTTGTACACCGCGTAGAGCACCACCGCCCCGGTCGCGTCCCGCTTCTCGGCCAGCGTCATCTGGTTGCGGTGGTCATAGCTGTACGTCCAACTGTCGCCGCTCACCAGATGCGTCTTGCCGACGAGGTTCCCCTCGGCGTCGTAGCTGTAGCTCCAGGTGCCGTCGGCCAAAAGACGATTGCCCGGCCCGACCACGTAGCCGCCGCCCACCCGGTTCCCGTTGGCGTCGTAGCTGAACGTGCTGGAGACCAACTGCGACGATTCACCCGTCAACTGCCCGTCACTGTCGTAGCTGTAGTCCGTGTCACCCGTGAAGTCGGAGGTAATCTGCGACAGGAAGCCGTCCTCGTCAAACTGGTAGAGGAACTGATCGAGGATCACCCCGCCCGCGCCGCGATGCGTGATCGACGCCAGCAGTCCCTGAGCGAAGGCGTAGTCGGTCTGCGACACCAACTCCTGCAACGGCCCGGCAAAGCGGCTGATCTGTGACAACCGATTGTCACTGTCGTAAGCCAGATCAACCCGCAGGTTCAACGCCCCGGCGGTCAGCGTCCGGCTGGCCAACAGGCCGTCGGTGTAGGTCGAGGTGATCAGCCCGCCGAACGAGTCGGCCACCGACGTGCGTCGCCCGTCGGTGTCGTAGCCGAAGGTCAGCGTCACGCCGAACGGGTTGGTCACGCCGGTCAGCACGCCGTTATCCCAACTGAACGTGTACGCCCCGACGCCGTTGCTCGCGCTGAGCAACAGGCCGTCGCTGGCGGTGACGGTCACTTCGATCACATTGCCGCAGTCGCCGAAGCCGGGTTGGGACAGATCGAGCGTGGCCGTCGTACTGGAGGTCGTGGTCGTTTGCACCAGCTGGCCGTTGACGCGCCAATCGTACTGGAACGTGAGCGGACCAGCGTGGGTATCGACCACTTGTACCTGAAGCGTATCTGTCGTGTGGGGAGATGGATTGTCGAAGAGCAGCGAGCCGATGACGGGACCAACATTCATAAGATCACGGCGTTCCAGTTCCTCGACGGCCAAACGGGCACGCCTGACTAGCCGAGAGAATTTACCCCCCTACCACCAGTGTACAAATGCTTCGGCAACATGAGGAAGTCCTTTCGCAGAAGTGATGCCCAAAAAACGGGCTAACGCTATTGACTAGAAAGTAACTGGGTTGCTCCTCGGTTGTCAAGCAAAAGAAGGAAAAATGTCAAACCGGCAAACCGCCGGCTACCATCGGCACCTCGACAACGCCTGGGCCTTCCCCGACCGCTTCGGCGTCAGCTGTGGTGACGCTTGACGTCACCAACGCGGGCCGCTTGGCCCGGGACGACGCCCACAGCGTGGGACACGACCGGACGCTGACCGTGGCCGCGGCGGACGGCGTGCCGGCCAACGATGGGCTTGGCCGGTGTACGCGTATTTTCTTTAGGGTGCCGTCATTCAGAACCTGCCTGGTCAGATGAACGGCGCGTGGTGCTATGCACGAAACCCGGCCATACCACATCCGTCATGCTCAAGATCAATTTCACGCTGAACATCTCCAAATAGAGGCGACGTCCCGAAAATTGAGGTACAGCCGTTTTTTCTGCCGATCGATTCACTTGCGATTTAGGCGGACTAGGTTATAATGTTTCGAAGGAATTTCCTCATCTTTTTTTCGTACCTTAACGGAGACGAGTCATGATGCATCGGTTGTCGCGGCGCGGGTTCACGTTAATCGAGTTGCTGGTCGTTATTGCCATTATCGCCATCTTGATTGGCTTGCTGCTGCCGGCGGTGCAGAAAGTGCGCGAGGCAGCGGCCCGGACGCAATGTACCAACAATCTCAAACAGCTCGGTCTGGCCATGCAGGGCCATCACGACGCGCTGGGTGTTTTTCCCTCCGGCGGCGAAGGCTGGTGGTTCCCGCCCGACTACGTCGCTCTCGGTCAACCAGCGACGAAAGAGAGGCAACGCGCCGGCTGGGGGTTTGCCATTCTTCCTTACCTTGAGCAACAACAGATCTACACTGGTTCCAATGTGGGGAGCATTGCCGCTGCCCAACAGCAAGCGATCAGTGCGGTGATTCCCGTTTTTTACTGCCCGTCGCGCCGCAATCCGGCCGCCTTGCCCGCCGTTGGGAACTGGTATCCGCCTAGCGGCACGTTCCCGCACGGGACGATGGACTATGCCGCCAGCAATCTCGACAACACCGGCGTCGTGGCCTATCGCGTTTGTAAGCGCATAGCCGACGTGACCGACGGCACGTCGAACACCCTGATGATCGGCGACAAGCGGCTCGATCTCATGAACATCGGCAACTATCAAGGCGACGACAACGAAGGCTACACCTGCGGGTGGGACCATGATGCCGAGCGATCGGTCAACGTCCTACCGATGCCCGATTCGAGAAACTGGGGTTGGGGTGAACTGCGCTTCGGCTCGTCGCACCCCGGCGGCTTTATGGCCGTGTTCGTCGACGGCTCGGTCCGCCGCATTCCTTACGGCATCAGCGGCACGATCTTTTCGTACTTGGGCCAGATTGCCGATGGCCAGGTGATTCCGACGGAGTGGTAATCCAACCGGCTGCGATCAGCGGTTTTGTGAATCCGATGACGGCGGAGCGGCCATCGTCTCCGCCGTGGTCATTTTGTCGCCGAGGTGTCTCGCTTATGCGACCGAGCTTTGCGTTCGCTTCCGTGGCCATGGTGTTCGCCGCCCTGTTTGTGCTCGCGGGTTGCGGCGACAGTGGTCCGCCCAAATCTGTCGTGAAGGGGCGCTTGACGGAGGGCGGCAAGCCGTTGCAAGTGAAAACGACAGAGACCGGCGCCGGCGAGCTGTTGATGCTCTGGCTTCAGCACGTCGAACCCGGCAAGTCAGCCGAGAAGTATTACGCCCAGCGCATCAACGAAGACGGCAGCTTCGAGCTTAAGGGCGGCGACAATCGCGGCGTGCCCCAGGGACGCTACAAAGTCTGCATCGTCTGGTGGGAAAAAGGCCCCGGCACGAAAGACTTGCTCAAAGGCAAGTTCGACGAGAAAAACTCGAAAATCGTACGCGACATTCCGCCGCCGGGGGGAGAATTAGCGATCGATCTCAGCAATCCGGAAGGCTGATCTCCTCGGGGCATTCCGCGGCAGGCTTCGGACGCGCACCAACGCCGCGGGCCGTTGTCCGGGTTGTCCCCGGCGGTTAACCTGGACAAGGGAATTTCGAAGGGCAACCGGGCTGTGCGATTGTGCCCGTGGTTCTTATATGTCGGTGGTCAACCGGCCCGGCTCGGTCGGGAAACAACGACGTGCGCCGCAAGTGAACGGTGCTGCAACGCGAACGGGACGGAAACTCGTCTTGTGTTCGCACGGAACTATCGCTATCGTGCTGCCGCTTCCGATGAATGACGACACGCCGATGCCTGTCGCGACGCTGGCATCCGCCGACCCGCGGCTGAGTGGGCGTCAGTCTCGCCGACCGTTGCCCTGGTGGGTGCGTCTTGGTCTGGTGGCGATCGTGCTGGGTTGGCTCGGCGTCTTCGCCGTTGCGTGGAAGCTCGATCCGTACCTCGGCGGCAAGGTGTGGCTCGAAGGCACCCATCGGCAGATGGGGCTGCCGGATTGTACCTTCAAGACGCTATCCGGCCTGCCGTGCCCGTCGTGCGGCATGACGAGTAGTTTCGCGTTGCTGGTCCGGGGCGACCTGGTCAACGCGGTGCGGGCCAACTTGGTCGGCGTGGGGCTGGCGCTTCTGGGACTGGCGATGATCCCGTGGGGCTTGCTCAGCGCCTGGCAGGCACGGTGGTTGGGGTTTCGCAAACTCGAACCGGTGCTGCTGAAGGCCGTGGTCATTTTCATGGTGGCCATGTTCAGCCGCTGGGGGATCGTGTTGCTTTGGGGTTGGCTCGGGCGCACCTGACTGCCGCACCCACCGACCCGCACTCAAGGAGGAGTCGCCATGGCTGCCCGATCCGACCTGCGCCGCTGGCGCTGGGTGGCGTTTTTGCTCGGCACGCTCGGGGTGTCGTTCGGATGCACGCCGGCGACGCTGTCCTTGCTCTTTCTTCCTTTCACCGACGACCGCATCCCGCCCAAATGCCACCTTGCCAAGAATAAGGAAGTGACGCTTTGCATCACGACGTCGTCGACCGCCCTGGAAACGCGGCCCGACCTGATCCCGGCGGAGCAAGAACTCGCCGAATTGTTGGCCCAGCAACTCCGCCAGGCCGCTGTGGAAAATAAAGAAAAGATCAAGGTCGTCCCCCCGTCCAGGGTTCGTTCTTTCCTCCAAAGCGGCGAAGCATCGGGCCGCGCGTTGAGCGATGTCGGCAAGCAGTTCAAAGCCGACTACGTCATCAGCCTCGAAATCGCCAGCATGTCGTTATACGAGCGCGGCAGCCAGCAGATGCTATTTCGCGGCAACACCGAGATCAAGGTCAGCGTTATCGACGTCGCCAAACCGGCGGGCGAAGGTACCATCTTCACTGAAACGTATCGCCGTGAGTTCCCTCTGAATCATCCCTTGGAAGTGACGGATGCCCGCGACGTGCCGCTCTTTCGCCAACGCTTCCTCGGCGCCGTCGCCACCGACATCGCGCGCATGTTCACCCCCTATCCCAGTAACCGGCGGCATCTCATGGAGTAGACAGGTGCGCCGCACAAAAAGGGACGGCCTGGGCCGGACCAGGCAACATGGCTCAACTGCGTCGCCAGTCTCCGCTCGTGCCTCCCGACTTGGCTTCCAGGCGGATTTGCTCAATGACGATGCCTCGGTCGACGGCCTTGCACATGTCATAGATCGTCAGTGCCGCCACGCTCACGGCCGTCAAGGCTTCCATTTCCACCCCGGTGCGGCCCCAGACTCGAACCGTCGCGGCGATGCGCACCGCGTCGGTGCCTTCGAAAGTAAAATCCACCGCGGCTGAGGTAATCGGCAACGGATGACAAAGCGGAATCAGTTCCCCCGTCCGTTTGGCCGCCTGGATCCCCGCCAGACGCGCCACCTCGAGCACATCCCCCTTGGCCATTCGGCGGTCGCGGATCAGCTGCACCGTGGCGGGCTGCAAGCGCACCAGGCCGCTGGCGCGGGCCTCGCGCAGCGATTCTGGTTTTTGGCTCGTGTCGACCATGCGGCTGGCGCCCTGGTCGTCGAAATGCGTCAGCACGTTCATCACCGCCTCGCGCCCCGGCAGTCGTTCGACTTGCTCTAACCAATCGCCACTCGACATTGTAAGGAGCCGGAAGCGTCAACGACCACGTCGCTCCAGCGCTCGCCGGCGCCGCTGCGGCGTCGGGTGGACGTGCGCAAAAAAATAGCGGCGACGCAGCCCTGCATCACCGCTATCCCTCAGGTTGGTCAACTCAAATCGGCTGTTCGGCAAGGTGAGACGGCATCCTGCCTCGCATTTTGGGTCGGACCACCCCTTGGCAACAGTCGTAGGTATCGGCGTTCTGCGTCGAAAACTTCAACTTTCTCCAAAAATCTCAACCACGGTCGGAACCGGGGCGCCAGCCGGCATCGTGGGACACGGGCCGCGACAAAGGTGCCTCGCGGTCGAGCGCTGGAGCGGAGGGAGCCTCGCTCACTGGCTGGCCGGGCTGGTGGACTCCAGCTGTCGCTCGACCCAGTCCAGCCAAGCCAGCCAATTGGCTTTGCTGGCGACGCCGTCTCCTTGGAAGGCCGGACTATCGTCGGGCATAGCGTGCAGGTCGGCACGGGCCTGGCGAATGGCTTGTTCGCACGCTTGCCTGGCGAGCCGCGCCTGCTCCGGCGAATCCACCATCACGCCGACGCATTTCCAAATCCGGTGGCAGGCGATCAGCCCCTCCGCCT
>JANWVS010000120.1 GCA_025056835.1 Gemmataceae bacterium
AAATTCGATCGATTGTTGGTCTTTGACGCACGACGACCAGACCTGCACGCCCGGCGGGGGATTTTGCAGTTTCAGATCAAAGTCTTCCGACATGGCACCGGTGCCGGGCAGCTCGAAGCCGCGGGCCGGCGGATTCCGAAAAGCGTCGAGAACAAAGATCTTCTGCCGCGCCTTGCACTTGGCCAGCTGATCGTAAACCCAGCTCAGCGGAATAAGGGTCTTGGGATCGGTGCGAACGCCTTCATACGGAATCAGATAGGCTTCCTTGTCGATCTCGATTGCGTGGCCGGCAAAGAAAATCATGATTCGGTCCTGGGCGCGGCTGGTGTTGCAAAAGGCTTCGATAGCTTCTTCGATGACCGCTTTCTGGGGAATCAGCGGCGGCTTCGCGCTGTCGGAAAGTTCGATGACTTGCGTCGCGGGAAAGTACATCGGGGCGTTGCTCAGGCGATTGGCGAGCGTCGCTCCACTGCTGCCGGGGTATCCTTGCGAGGGCGGCGAGCCGTAGTGGACCGGATTGAGCAGCCAGTAGTTATTAATGCTGATCAAAAGCGCTCGACGGGGAAATTGTTCGCGCTCCGCCGGTTTTTTCACCTTGGGTTCGCCGATCGGTGTTGCCAACTTCTTGCTCGGAGGTTCTTTGGATGAGGGCTTTTTCTCGGGGACGCCTCCCTTGTCGCTGGGCGGCGATGTTTCCGAATCGTTCTCGGTCGGCTTGGATTTAGCGGGTCGCTCGGTCGCCTCGACGGGGCGAACTTTCTCACTGCTTTCCGCGGTACGGCTCGACTGTTTGCCCTGCCACAGGTCGCGCAGTTCGTCGCCGAAAAAGACCACAAATAAAACCACCGCGGTCGTCAGGATCACAAAAAGGGCAGCTGCGGCGATCAAACCTTTCTTGCTGCGCTGCCGTCGCCGGACCGCGACGGTTGTCGGCAGTGGTGCGGGTTCGGAGGTGTCGTCGAAGCTGAACGGATCACTTCCCCGCGGCGGCACGGGTGCAGTTGCCAATGGCGCGGCCGTGTAACCGGGGGGCGGCAGCGGCGGCGCAGCACCAACCGGCAGGGCCACCGCCGGCGCAACCGCCGCGACCGAAGCGGCATGTGCTGGTGCAGCCGCGGTCCCCTGAACTGGTGTGACGGCGGCCGTCGGAAGTGGTGCGGCGGGGGCCGCCTGCATTCGCCCCAGGGCAGCCGAAGTCGGTTCGCCCTTGGCGCGTTGGGCCGAGCGCGCTTGGATAACCTGCTTGCAGAACTTACACCGCAGCGGCTGGGAGAGCCACTCGGCCGGAATTCGCAACGTGTTGTGGCAATAGGGACAGGAGGCTTGAATTACTTGCGTCATGGAACCATTCCGTCGATCGGAGCGACGAGGCGACAACGTTCCATCCATTACCACCAGTATAGACGAAATTCGCGTCGGCGTGGTTCCGACGTAGTTGCCAGGTCGCCTGCCCCCTTGCCCAGTCGTGGGGCACGATGTTTTCCCAGCGCTCCCACCATTGGTTTCGATTTCTCTGAGTAGCCGTTCGGCCGTTTTAGCCCAACATGTGCAACAAAAGGAGGCCCGCGAGAATCAGCGCCGTCCACAACACACTAAAGCCGACAAGTCTTAACGAGTTGGGATCGTGTTTGCGAACAATCGAACGTTCGAAGGCCGCTTGGCCTTCGAGCGGATCGACAGCGGTCGGCGCGGTCGCCCGTCCGGATTGAACGGCTGGAGAAGGCCGCAGCGGACCACGATACTCTTGGATGGCGTTTGTCGGTTGGACAATACCCGTTGCCTCGTGATGACCGTCGCCGCCGCTGGTGGTGGAATGCGCCTGCATATGCCCTCCTCGTGCCGCCACGGATGTCCTACAGATCGCGTGAATATTCGCCCAATGGCTCCCGGCCATTGGGCCGCGGTGTGGTCGACACAGGCTTGTAATTTCCTCGCTGCGGAGTAAGTTGTTTATTGGCCGCCTCGCCCACCCCGCCTACCGCCGCACGTTGAGGTCGTTTCATGCAGATGGTCTTCCCTGCGTGGTTCGGTGTGCTGCTGTCGACGTCTCTGCTTGTTGGTGGCGGAGCCACGTCGCTTCGCGATCATCCAATGGTGCCATCGTTCGAACGGTTCTTTACGGAACGCGGCGCCGATCTAGTGGCGGGAGGCCGGCTGTTGCTCGCTGAACTAAACTGCGTCGCTTGCCACAAATCGGAGGACCAAAGTCTGAAATCGAAAGCGGCGCCGGTGCTCACCGACGTTGGGGGGCGAGTCAAGCGCAGCTACCTGCGCCAATTTCTAGCCGACCCTCAGGGCGTCAAGAACGGCACGACCATGCCCGATTTGCTCGCCGGCCTGCCGCCCGCGGAGCGCGCCGAAAAGGTCGAAGCTCTGTTCCACTTCCTCGCCTCGACCGGAACGCCGAGGACGGAGCGTCCGGAACGCAAATGGATCGGCGCCGGCCGGGACCTGTACCACCAGGTCGGCTGCCTTGCTTGCCACGAGACGCGCGACGCCGCCGGCAACATCGCGGCGGTGCTGCCCACCTCGGTGCCGATAGCGACCAGCAAATACACGCTCGGCAGTCTGCGGGCGTTTCTCGAAAATCCATTAGCCGTGCGCCCCTCCGGCCGGATGCCTGGACTGCTCAATTCCAAGGAGGCGCAGCAGGTTGCCAACTATTTGTTGCAGGGCGAGGCACTGGGGGCGCCCGCTTACAACATGTCCTACGCCTATTACGAAGGCGAATGGGACAAATTGCCCGACTTTGCCAGACTGAAACCCAAAGCAACGGGTCAGACCGCCGACTTCGACCTCAGCGTCGCTCGCCGCTCGCACAACATGGCGTTGAAGTTCGATGGCTTTTTGAAAATCGCCAAGGAAGGTCAATACAAGTTCTGGCTCACCAGCGACGACGGCAGCAAACTCTGGATTGGTGGCAAGCTCGTGGTCAACAATGACGGTGTCCACGCGCCGACGACCGTCACCGGGGCGGTTTTCCTGAGCAAAGGGATGCATCCACTGACGGCGGCCGTCTTCAATGCCGGCGGCGGCGTCGAACTGGCGATCGACATCCAAGGGCAAGGCTTGGGCCGACAGAGTGTGGCGCCGTTCGTGTACCTTTCCGACCAAGGCGAAACTGTCAGACCGGCGACAGCCAAGCACGACGGCGAATCTCTGGAGATTCAACCAGCCCTCGCGGCCAAGGGCCGAGAATATTTCGCGACGTTGGGCTGCGCTAACTGCCACGAGTTGAAGGAAAACGGCAAGACCATCGCCTCGAAACTCATGGCCCAGCCGCTAGGAAAACTAGCACCCGCAGGCGGCTGCCTCGCCGAGGCGGTCAAGTCCGGCTTGCCCAAGTATCCGCTCAGCGCTGCGCAGCGAGCTGCGCTGCAAAGTGCCGTCCGCGGGCCGGCAGCCGCCGCCTCCGACGCCAAGTCGGCAATCGCTCGCAGTCTGCTGACATTCAACTGCTACGCCTGCCACGAGCGCGACAAGGTCGGCGGTCCCGAAGAGGCCCGCAACAAATCGTTCACGACCGCGCAGCCGGAAATGGGCGACGAGGCACGCATACCGCCTTCGCTCAACGGCGTCGGCGCCAAGTTGCGGCCGGAATACCTTCGCAAAATCCTCCACCAGGGTGCCCACGATCGCCCCTACATGCACACGCGCATGCCGGGCTTTGGCGAGGCCAACGTCGGCCATTTGGTCCGCTTGTTTGTCGACGTGGACCACTTGGAACCGGCTCCGAAAGTGGTATTCGAAGAGTCGCCGGCGAAGGTCAAGGCGGCTGGCCGGCATCTCGTCGGCGCTCAGGCCTTTGCCTGCTACAAGTGCCACACCTTCAACGGTCAGAAAGCCGAGGGGGTGCAGGGCATCGACATGACCCTCATGCCGGTCCGTTTGCAACGGGATTGGTTCATTCACTACGTCCTCGATCCCAACCGCTTTCGCCCCGGCACGCGCATGCCGACAGCTTGGCCCAAGGGCGAAGTCACGCTGCCTAACATCCTCGGTGGCAAGGCGATCAACCAAATCGAAGGCATCTGGCTTTATCTGAGCGATGGACCCAAGGCGCAGATCCCCGTGGGGATGAAGCCTAGTGCGATACTGCTCCAGCCCATAGGCGAGGCGATCATTTATCGTGCCTTTATTCAAGGCGCGGGACCGCGCGGCATCGGCGTGGGCTTTCCGGAGCGCGTCAACTTGGCGTTCGATGCCAATAACCTCAGCTTGGCGATGATCTGGCAGGGCGCCTTCATCGATGCTTCGCGCCACTGGACGGGGCGCGGCGAGGGATTTGAACCGCCCTTGGGCGACAACATCCTGCACCTGCCGCAAGGAGTAAACTTCGCGGTGCTGGCCAAGCCGGACGATCCATGGCCCGCGAAGTCGGCCCGTGAGTTAGGCTACCGGTTCCGAGGTTACAAACTGACACCGGACCAACGGCCGACTTTCTTGTACGAGGTCCACGGCGTCCGCGTGGCGGACACACCCAACGGCATCGCGGGCAAGGAGGCGCCGATAATCCGCCGCGCACTTGAACTTGAGGGAGCCGCAGACAATCTTTACTTCCGCGCCGCGGTCGGTGACACAATCGAGGCCCTCGGCGACGGCTGGTATCGGGTCGGTGAGTGGAAAATGCGCCTGGCGGTCGACGGGGAGCCGCGCCTCCGTTCCGCCGGCGGCAGATGGGAACTCCTGGTTCCCGTGCGCTTCGAGAGCGGTCGGGCGAGAATTGTTCAAGAATACCATTGGTGACACGGATCAGCGATGCGCACCTGTATCATTTCAACCATCATTCTGGCGACATCCAGCGTCGTGGCCGCCCAGTCTGCAAAAACTCCCAGCGAAGAGGACTATTACAAGCTCGTTCGCTACGAACTGCCGCCTGGCGCGGTGATGGAATGCGGCGGTCTTGACTTTTTGCCCGGCGGAAGGCTCGCGGTCGGCACGCGCCGCGGCGAGATATGGATCGTCGACAACGCCTTGGCTGCCGATCCTAAGCAGGCGAAGTTCTCGCGCTTTGCCCACGGTTTGCACGAAGTCCTCGGCGTGGCTTATCACAAGGACGGTTGGTTATACGTCACGCAGCGCGGCGAACTGACGCGCCTGAAGGACACTGACGGCGACGGCAAGGCCGACCTGTTTGAAACGGTCAGCGATGGTTGGGAAATCAACGGCGACTACCACGAATACGCTCTCGGCTCGCGTTTTGACAAGGACGGCAACATCTGGATCACGCTGTGCCTCACAGGTTCCTTCACCAGCAACAGCAAGTTTCGCGGCTGGGGCGGAAAGGTCACTCCCGAGGGCAAATGGGTCCCGACTACCAGCGGCGTCCGTTCTCCCGGTGGTGTCGGCTTCAACGCCGACGGCGACGTCTTTTACACCGACAACCAAGGTCCTTGGAACGGCACCTGCGGCTTGAAGCATTTGGTCAACGGCGGCTTCGTCGGTCATCCGGACAGCTTCAAATGGTACGCCGAGGCCAACAAACTCAATCCCACGCTCGGCCCGGCGCCCGCCAAGCCGATGTCCAACAGCCGTATGATGATCGAAGCCAAGCGCATCCCGCAACTGGTTCCCACGGCGGTCATGTTTCCTTACGGCAAGATGGGACAGTCCGCGGCCGGCATCGACTGCGACCTGTCGGGTGGCAGATTTGGCCCTTTTGCAAAGCAGCTGTTCGTCGGGGACCAGACCCACAGCACGATCATGCGGGTCTTCCTGGAAAAAGTCCATGGTCGCTACCAAGGCGCTTGTTTTCCCTTCCGGCAGGGGTTCAGCTGTGGGATCGTGCCGGTCTGTTTCGCACCGGATGGTTCGCTGTTTGCCGGCGGCACCAATCGCGGTTGGGGTTCGCGCGGGACCAAACCGTATTCGCTGGAACGCCTCGTCTGGACGGGCAAAGTTCCGTTCGAGGTCCACGAAATGCGGGCCAAGCACGATGGTTTCGAGGTCACATTCACCCGGGAATTGGATCTCGCGACCGCCGCCGACCCTAAGTCGTACAAGCTCCAGACGTACACGTACATTTACCGCGCCGACTACGGAAGCCCCGAAGTGGACGCGACCACGCCGACCATTGCCGGGGTTGAAGTCGGCGCCGACCGCAAAAGCGTGCGGCTGCGCATCCAGCGGGTGCAGGAAGGCCACATCCACGAGTTACACCTGCCAGGCGTTCGCAGCGTGGATGGCCAAGGGTTGCTGCACAAGGAGGCTTATTACACGATGAATTACGTCCCGGCACCCTGACGGGGGCGCCGCGGCTTGTGCGAAATTCTGCTTCCGTTCAAGTGGTCAAGCCGTTACAATGTCGAAAGATCGCTGAGGTTGGCTCGGCCTCGGCCCGGGGGGAGGCAAGTCTCATGATTTCGCTTTTTGGCAACCCATTTCGCAGAGGCGAGCGTTGGACTCGGCGGGAGATCATGCGCATCGGCAGCGCGGGGGCGCTAGGATTGTCGTTGTCGCAAATCCTCGGCACACGACCATTGCACGCCTCCGAGGCTCTTGCGTCCGGGCCGCGCCCGTCGACGGCGGGCTCGTTCGGCAAGGCGAGATCGTGCATTGTCTTGTTTTTGATGGGCGGATCGGCGCAGCATTCGACCTGGGATCCCAAGCCGGACGCTCCGCCGGAGATTCGCGGCGAATTCGGGCCGATGGCC
>JANWVS010000121.1 GCA_025056835.1 Gemmataceae bacterium
GGTGTTGGGCATGTGTTCGGAGATTTGTATTCCGGGCACGGATGTGTTGATCGGCCGGAATTCACCCCCCGTCGGTTGGCCTGGTTTGAGGTCCCAAATGTCAATCGTGGCCGGTCCGCCGCCCATCCACATGATAATCAGGCTTTTGTTCTGCCGACGCAATTCTTGTGCGTTGGCTTGGATGGTGCGAATGAACTGCAACCCTGAAGCGGCCAGGGCCGAAGTTGCCGCAACATGCTGTAAAAAGTGACGACGATTCATTGACTTACTCCTCGATCAAGTTCCCCCCCAGACCTGCCGGCCCAGGACGCCATTGCTATTCTGCGATTCGCCCAGCGGTATTTCAAGAGCCCGCCGCTTGCTCTGTCCTACGTTTCCTGCACTATCCGACGCTTGAGCGTGCGGGAAAGTTCCCAAACCGCACTACTTTTGTTTCGCTTTCGCCTAGTGAACATAACCACACTATCTAGGCCTTTGCCTCGCGCCGCAGTCCGTTCTTGGCAACCCAGGTCGGCCGGAGCGGAGCATTCCTGCCTCAGTTCCGATACAACTCCCACGTCTTATAGCCGCCGCCCAGATTCTTCGCCCGGAAGCCCGCTTGCAACAGGATCCGCGTAGCCAAGTAGCCGCGCTGCCCCACCTGACAATAGACGACGATCGGACGATCCGTCGGCAACTCGCCCAGACGCTGGCGCAAATCGTCGATGGGAAGATTGATCGCGCCCGGCACATGACCGGCTTCAAATTCTTGTCTGGTGCGCACATCGAGCAGCAGGGGCGGAGGATCGCCCGATGTCGCCAACTCGTCGACGTGCAGCTGCGGGTGGTCGCCGCGCAACAGCCCGGCAGCCACGAAACCTGCCATGTTGATCGGATCCTTTGCGGAGCCGAATTGGGGAGCATAGGCCAGTTCCATTTCTTCGAGGTCGAAAACGGTCATGCCCGCTTGGATGGCGACCGCCACGACATCGATGCGCTTATCGACCCCTGCGCCGCCGACCGCTTGGGCCCCCAAGATTCGTCCCGAGACGGGATCGAAAAGGAGTTTCAGGGTCATCGCTTCCGCCCCGGGATAATAGCCGGCGTGGTGGGTCGGGTGAATGTAGACCTTGCGGTACGGGACCTGGGCACGGCGCAGGGCCTTTTCCGACGCCCCCGTCAGTGCAGCCGTCTTGCTGAAAACGCGCACGATGGCGGTCCCTTGGGTGCCGCGATAGCGAACCTGCCGGCCGAAGATATGGTCGGCCGCGAGGCGCCCTTGGCGATTGGCCGGCCCGGCCAAGGGGACTTGTGTTGCCTCGCCGGTTACTACGTCGCGCACTTCGACCGCATCGCCGACGGCGTAAATGTCGGGGTCGCTGGTCTGCATTTGGGCATTGACCTTGATGCCGCCGCGCGGCCCCACGTGCAGGCCGGCGTCGACCGCCAACTTGTTCTCCGGCCGCACACCGACTCCCACGATCACCAGCTGGGCGGGTAAATGCTTGCCGGACTTCAGCGAAACGTCCAACCCCTTGGACGTCGCAGCGAAACCCGTGGCGGAATCGCCCAAGAGAAGCGTCACGCCGCGGCGAGCAAGCTCCAAGGTTAGCGGACGCGTCATTTCTTTGTCGAACGGCGGCAGGACCTGATCTTGCAGTTCCACGACCGTCGTGGCGACGCCGCGGCGCACCAGGTTTTCGACCAGCTCCAAGCCGATAAACCCAGCGCCAATGACCACGGCTTCGCGAACACCGGCATCGAGTCGGGACTTGATGTCGTCCGTGTCGTTGAGATTGCGCAACGTGAACACGCCGGGAAGGTCGATGCCGGGCAGCGGAGGCCGCAGCGGCGCGGCCCCGGGGGCCAAAATCAACTTGTCATACGATTCTTCGTACTCCCGACCGCTCGCCAAGTCGCGCACGCGCACGACCTTCCGCGCCCGATCGATGGCTTCCACCGACGAGCGTACCCGGACATCGAGGTTCAAGCGCTGCCGCAGACGCTCCGGAGTGACCACCAGCAATTTGTTGCGCTCGGTGATTTCTCCGCCGAGGTAGTAGGGCAGGCCGCAGTTGGCAAAAGAGACGTCGGGACCGCGTTCGAAGATGACGATCTGCGCGCTTTCGCAAAGGCGCCGCGCCCGGGCCGCGGCAGAGGCGCCGCCGGCGACGCCCCCCACGATGACGATTTTCATGCCGAGGTCTCCGGTGTGCGACATTGGTTCCACGGCATCTTGGCCAACAACAAGGCCATGCCGCAGGTGTCGGTGATTCCGGCGAAGGTAAGGCCGGCACCGACGAACGCTGCCAATCCGAGAAATGCCGGGTGAACCAGCCACCCCAAGATCACGCCGGTCAAGACAAGCAACCCTGCCGCGATGCGGACTTGGCGCTCCAGCGATATCGCTTTTCGGCCGCGAATGACCGGCAGACCGCATTCGGCCCAAGCCAAGGTGCCGCCATCGACGTTGACAACATCGGTAAAACCAGCGGCGATGAATTTCTCACATGCCTGTCGGCCGCGACTGCCGGAACGGCAAATCACATAAATGGGTCCGCCGCCCGCGCCGTTTCGCTCCCGCAGCACGGCCGCCGGGTCGAGGCGGTCCAGCGGGATGTTGCGAGCAATCGGCACACGCACCTCGCGGAACTCCGCCGGCGTGCGCACGTCGATCAGAGTGACTCGTCCCGACTGGCACAATTCCGCAAGCCGGGCGGGACTGATGGTGGCAACATCCATCGTTTACTCCTCCTTTCGTTCGGGAACACTCGTTGGGGGTGTTGACAGCGACGACGGCTGTTGGCGGACCGAACTCGGCCCGCAAGAGCCGCGCAGTCAGGTTTGAATGCCGAAGCGCGGCAAGACCCAAATTTGCAAGATGACCCACAGGGCGACGACGCCCAAGGCAATGAGGATTTCCATGACGAACCCTCCGGTGATGGTGTGACGAGCGGACATGACTCGACTTCCTCAGCGATTGGTCCCGAAGCGTGCCACGATGCAGTCCATGAAATTCTTCAAGTGCGGCTCGGTAACCTGATAAAAGGTGCGGTTGCCGACCTTTTCGCCCGCCAGAAACCCGCAACGCTGCAACAGCCGTAAGTGTTCTGAGGCCATATGGCTCGGAATACCGCAGGCCAACGCCAACTCGCCGACCGTGTAACGACCCAACAGCAACAGTTGAATGATCCGCAATCGGTGCGGATGAGCCAGAATCTTGAGGCACTCCGCCGCCTGTTCGAGAGCGGCCGAAGCGAGCAAACCGCGGGGAAGCTGAGCTGGTTTCGTCTTGGCGGCCATGGCCCGAGTACCTCTCGCTATGTTGCTATATCGTCATTTTACGATGTTGTGATCAATCAATCAAGCTGAGATTCGTGGTAGGCCGTTCGAGAGCGTCAGCGATGATGTTGGCGAAACTGCCCGGCCATTTCCTGGTTGATGCGCTGGCGCAGGGCGGCCGTCATGAAACTCCCATGGTCATGACCGGGAAAAATCTCGATAACCGCGTCGCTGCCGAGGTTCTTGAGCGCCTGCTGCAACAGCCGCACGGCGCCGTCCAAGTAAAACGTGTCTTCGCCCCCCATGTACACGTGCAGTTTGCCGGCCAGCTTGGGACCGAGCGTCTTCCAGCTGGTTTCCAGAATCAGTCGAATATCGTACTTTTTCCATGCTTCGGCAGTGACCGGATCGATGGCGCCGGTGGCACGGTCCCATAGCGGGCGCGGCTTGCCGTCGGCGCCGCGCGGGCTGAAGACTGCTTCAAAAGAAAAGAGCTGACCGCCGCGCCCCATTACCACTTCCAGATCGGAGAAGGGTTTGTACCAGAGCAGGATTTTTCCGCCGCGCCGCGCCAGCGGACGCTTGTCTCCCTTGGCGTCGAAGAAAAGGTTCGCACCCGGTTCGTAGATGTTCACTCGCTGAAAGTCGCGAAAATCGACCGGATCGGGAGCGGTGGACCAGACGCCGCCGAAAAAGTCGGGATACGTAATCTGAAGCCACAAGCTGCTCCAGCCGCCCGAGGAATGGCCGGTGACAAAACGGCTGGTAGGCGTGCCGAGGCCGCGAAAATTCTTCTCAAGGTACGGAATCAGTTCTTCCACCAAGGCCCGGCCGCACGGACCGTTGTTGGCGGAATCGGCGAAGACATGGTGCCCCAGGCGACAGCTCGGATCCAGCGTCACGTGGATCATTTCGACGTCGGCCACTTCAGTCCGTTTTTCCATCGCCAGGGCCTGAAAGTGGTTGCCGCTAAAACCGGGGATTTCGTAGATGACAGGATACTTCCTCTCTGGATTGTCCGCAAACGATTTGGGCAAAGCCACGCCGGCCCGCATCCGCATCGGCTTGCCGTGGAAGGCACTGAGGAGCTTGCTCTCGATGTCGACGAGTTTGATTCGCGGCGTCTCCACGAACTTTCGAGAAGGAATGATCTGATCGACTATCAACGAGATCTCATGGGCGTTGTTCGGCCTCCAATCCACGGCCAGCGGCTTGCTGTACAGGTTGCCGGCCGAAGTAAGGCAATTCGGCCCGCCGAGGTCGCGGTCGAGCACGGCCTGGAGATAGTATTTGCCGGGAGGCAGTTTGGCCGCCGCGTCGGGCAAGCCGACCGTGGGTCGGAATGGCAACGGCGTATCCGGCGCCCAGTCCTTTACGTCCATGGCAAAAAACGGCTCGGGTTGGAACCAATTCACACTCCGTGGCGCGCCGCTCGGCGCCGACGACCAAGCGATCACGAAGACTCTTCCCGTGAACGGCGTCGCCAAAACGCTCTTGGTGAACGTCACTTGGACGGTCAGCGCCCGTGACTCTTGGCCGGTTGCCGCAGCCGCAACGACCGGCAACGCCACCAGCGCGAAGATCCGGTAGTGCCGCGCCATGGTTCGCCCTTCTTTGTGAAAAAGTCTACGTCTTTGTGAAAAAGTCTACGAAAATGATAGCGTCGCCGCCGCCGCGGCCCAATCCATGGGCCTTCGATCAATCTCCCCCGGCACCGGTGCGTCCCACCGCCACGTCGAATTCGCTCAGCAGCGGCACGAGCATGGCCGCCAAGGCAAATCCGAAGGCGCCGCCCGTGACCAGCAAGGGCACGAAGGGATCAGTTGATTCTCCCGTCACGGGTTTGCCAATCAGAATGTTCGTGACGCTGTAAAACACGGCAAAGGGACAGGCCCAGCTCGCCAACGTCAACGCGGCCGAAGGTCGGTCGCCGGACAGCACCCACCACAGCCCGCCGACGCCGGCAAAGATAAACGCGGAGAAGCTCAGCCACTGGTACTCAAAGCGGCCGTTGATAAGGATCAAGTACATACAAATCAAGGTGCCCACCGAGAGGAAGAACACCGTCCCGAGGGTGTGCAACACGGCAACGCGGCTGTTCTCTTGGCGCAAGCCCACGTGAATGCCCAAGACATTCGTGAAAGCCATGAGCACTAAAAGGCCCGCCACGATGCAAAACAACGATTCAAGATTGGCTCCCAATGTCGCTTCGAGTTGGCCGCGCGGCGGCGCTGCCAGCTGCCCCCGAACGGCGTAGACAACCGCCAGCAGCAAAGGCGGTACGATGTATTCTTTGGTGTTGTACAAGATGCCGACGACTTTGCCGAAAATAAACTCATTGGCCGTCAGGTCCGTGACCATGAGTAAGTCGAGGGCGCCGATGTCGCGTTCCGACGTGACCGACGTGACCGCTTGGGCGCTGATCAGCAACAAACTCAGGATGGAAACCGGTACCAGGCCGTACGCGGCGGCCCACGGTCCCGGCTCGGCCACGGCAAGCACATAGTAGCAGATCAGCCCGAAAACGAGAAAGTAAGCCAACTTGACCAGGATCGGTCTGCGGCCGTAGGCCCGTGTGGCAATCTCGCGCCAGAGAATGGGATTGCTCCAGACCGCTCGGGCTTTGCCGGGAGCAGCATGGGCCTTGGCGCGGTCGGCCAGTTCTTGTTGCTCGGCCAAGTGTTCCGGTTGAACAATCGGTTCGCCGCTCGGGTTCCAGACCCGCAGCTTCCACAAGGCCAGGCCGTTGAGCACCACTGCCCAACCGATCATCACCAGCGCGTAGCTCAATGCAGGAGCCAAGTCCGGACTTGGCACGGGCGGATCGAGGACCAACCCCAGCGCCAAAAATGGATTGGCCCGCGCCTGCCAGACGGCAACATCGTCCGCGTCGATCGGCGGACGCTCGACGAGCCACTCCAACACCACGGGCACCACGCTTAAGGCTTGCACCAGACAGAGGTACAGTACCAGTGCGAGCACGGTGAGGGCTAGCGATTGAAACGTCCGTTCGCGCCACAAGGCGATCAAGCCGCCCAGGGAACCGGCTGCCAGAGCCGTGGACGCCAGGATGAGGATCGTCTCGCCGATCTGTCGGCCCGCGACGCCGCCAAGAAACATCATCAAGCCGAAGAACGGCACGGTTGCCGCGAGGAAGATCGCCATTTGCAACAAACTGCCGAGCAGCTTGCCGAGGACGATCTCGTAATTGCGCAAATCGGTCAACAGCAACAGGACAAAGGTGCGACGATCTTTCTCCTGCGCGATGGCGCTGGCCGCGGCCAGGGCCGAGAAGAACAAGGTCAGCCCGAGCTGCACGTAACTCAAGATGCCGAAAGCGATCAGACCGAAGCGGGCGTTGTCGCCAAGAGTCGCAGGACGTT
>JANWVS010000122.1:0-3914 GCA_025056835.1 Gemmataceae bacterium
TCTGGATTCGCATTGGTCCGATCAAGTTTTTTCTCGATGGCGGCATGCTCAACGGCACGGCGTTCATGCGCCAGCCTTGGCCCAAGGGCCCGACGTACCAGATCGTCGAGGACAATTACCGCGGTCTGCTCTTCGTGGAGCCGGAACAGCTCAAAGTCTTCGTCGAGGAATGCGCCCGACGCAAATGGTCGGTGACGGCCCATACCGCCGGCGAGGGGGCGATGGACCATCTCCTGGATGCCTATGAATTCGTTGATCGCCTGGTGCCGATCAAGGATCTCCGCTTTTGCATCACGCACGCCAATTTCCCCTCGCAGCACAACCTCGAGCGCTGCCGGCGCCTGGGCGTTTGTGCCGATGTCCAGCCGGCCTGGCTGTACAAGGACGGAGCCACCCTTGCCCGCGTGCTCGGCAAGGAGCGCATCCGCTGGTTTCAGCCCTACAAGAGCTGGCTGAAATATACGATCATCGGCGGCGGCAGCGATCACATGCTCAAGTTCGACTCCTGGCAAGCGACCAATCCTTGGAATCCGTGGCTGGGACTCGAGACCGCCATCACCCGCCGCCTCGAGGATGGCTCCGTGCTGATGCCCGAAGAACGTCTCAGCCGCGAGGAGGCATTGCGGATGTACACGATCTACAATTGCTACATTAACCAGGAAGAAAAGGAGAAAGGCTCGCTCGAAGTCGGCAAACTGGCGGACTTGATCGTGATCGATCGCGATTATCTTACCTGTCCGGAGCACCTCATCAGTCAAACGCGCGTCCTGCTGACGATGGTGGGCGGCCGCGTGGTGTTTGAGCGGAAAGAGTCTTCCTGAGCCGGGCGGAGCCGCGTTTGCTCCAGGCCGGATGCCGGTGCGGCCGTTACGATGGCGGCGCACCCTCAGAAATCAAGACGACCATCGAATGTCCTTGGACGTGGATCGTCTCGCCGACGCCGACCACCGGTCCCTCGTCCAGGCCAACAATGTCGAGCGGCGACGGCAAGGCCGTGTCGATGGCCCGCCGCCAACGACGGCACGAAGGCGCCGCGGGCACGGTAAAGGCGACGGGGTCGATCCAGGCATTGCAGGCAACATAAAAATCGCGGTCGGGTTCGCGACCCGTCTGATGGCCGTCGAGGCAAAACGCCAACGTGCGGCTGCCGTAGGAAAAGTCGGGACGGAACGGTTCGACACCGTGCCAGATAATATCGGGCCGATGGCGTCCGTCGGGGCCGGCGCCGCGAAAGAAGGTGCGCCGGCGCAAGGCGGGATGGCGCTTGCGCATGGCGATGAGCATTTGCGTGAAGCGCCAAAAATCGGCGTGCTCGCTGCGCAGGCGCCAATCGACCCAGCTAATCTCGTTGTCCTGGCACCAGGCGTTGTTGTTGCCTTGCTGCGTGCGTAGAAATTCGTCGCCCGCCAGGATCATCGGCACACCTTGCGACAGCATCAGGGTCGCCAACAGGTTTTTCGCTTGTCGTTTGCGGAGCCGAAGGATTTCCGGATCGCTGGTCGGTCCCTCGACGCCGCAATTCCAGCTCCAATTGGCATCGTAGCCGTCGCGATTGTCCTCGCCGTTGGCTTCATTGTGTTTGTGGTTGTAGCTGACCAGGTCCCAAAGCGTGAAACCATCGTGGCAGGTGACGAAGTTGATCGAATGAATCGGCGACCGGCCCGAGGCTTCGTACAAGTCGGAGCTGCCGCAGATTCGCGTGGCCAGATGGCTGGTCATGCCGAGATCGCCGCGCCAGAAACGGCGGACATCGTCGCGGTAGCGGCCGTTCCATTCGCTCCAGCGTTGGCCAAAGGGGAAGTAGCCCACTTGATACAGTCCGGCGGCGTCCCATGGCTCGGCAATCAATTTGGTGTCGCGGAGCAGGCCGTCTTCGGCGATCATCTCGACAATCGGCGGTTCGAGCATGACGTTGCCGAAACGATCGCGGCCGAAAACGGAGGCGAGGTCGAAGCGCAAGCCGTCGACGTGCATGTCGGCCACCCAAAAGCGCAGGCAGGCGAGGATGAGTTCGCGGACGACGGGGTGGTTGCAATTGATCGTGTTGCCGCAGCCGGAGAAGTTGAGGTAGTTGCCGTCGCGGTCGAGGAGATAATAAAGACTGTTGTCCAGGCCGCGGAAGCTGTAGGTGCGGCCGCGATCGTCGCCCTCACCGGTGTGATTAAAGACGACGTCGAGAATGACCTCGATGCCGGCTTGATGGAAGGCCCGCACCATCTCGCGGAATTCGTACACCTGACCGTGGTCGCGGGCCGAGGCGGCGTAGGCGGCCTTGGGCGCGCAGAAGGCGATGCTGTTGTAGCCCCAGAAATTGCGGAGCGGTTTGCCCGTCCGCGGATTGGTGAAGACGCAGTCGTCCTCGTCGAATTCATGAACGGGCAGCAGTTCCACGGCCGTCACGCCCAGTTCTTGGAAATAGGGAATCTTCTCAACCAGTCCCGCGAAGGTGCCCGGATTCGCCACGCCCGAGGAGGGATGGACCGTGAAACCGCGGACGTGCAACTCATAGATGATCGAATCTTCCAGCGGCGTACACAGCGGCGCATCTTCGCGCCAGTCGAAGGCGCGGCGGAAAAAGACACTGCGGCGGTGCGTGCCTTGGGCACCTGAGTAGGCCCCGCGAAAATACTGGCTATTGGCTCCCCAACATTGACCGTCCGACAGCGCCGTGCTCGCCGGATCGATCAGGATCAATTCCGGGTTGAAGCGATGCCCATGGTTGCTCGGCCCGTCGACGCGCCAGCCATAGCGAAAGACCGGCGGCAGGTCGCGAATGAGGATGTGCCAGTGGTCCCCCGTGCGGTTCATGCGCGGATCCAGGGCCACTTCCGTCAGCACACGTTGTTCGTCGAGAGCGAGAATCACCAAGCGCACGGCCGTGGCGTGGCGGCTGAGCAGGGCAAAATTCACGCCATCGGCAAGAGAAAAAGCACCCAAGGGGGTCGGTCGCCCTCGGGCGGTGCGGAAGGTCTGCATGGAGGCTTGTCAACTCGGAGCCGCGGCCGCGCCGGACCCGCCGCGGCGAAATCCTTCGAGACTATCTTACGTGCCGGTCCCCAAAAGGGCGACGGCGCCGTCGCCGCTGGGAAGGAGACCCGGCTGTTCCATCGTGCCGCACGTCCTTTTGCGTCGCTCGCAAACCGGCGCCGCTAACTGGAAAATGACGACTTGCGCCACCATCGAATGGCGCCGGGGAGCGGGCAGCGCCGGTCGATGGAAGAGCCGGCCGGCAACACGGCTCATCGTCGCGAAGAAAGCAACGCCCGGGCCTGCGTCAGCGCCGCTCGTCGATCGCTTTGAAGGGAAACACTTGGGACGGCTCGTGCTGCTCGCGCAAGATGCGTTCGATGCGCGCAATGATCTCGGGATGCTGGGCGGCGACGTCGGTCGTTTCTCCCACGTCGTCGGCGAGGTTGAAAAGTTGCAAGGTCATGTTGCCCTTGTGCATGTTTTGCCGAATGGCTTTCCAATTCCCCAGCCGCACCGCTTGCTGGCCGCCGTAGCCGGGGAACTCCCAGTACAAAAACTCATGGCGGCGTTGTTCTCCCTTGGCCAACAGCGTGGGCAAGAAGCTCAGGCCGTCGATCTTCGGCGGCGGCTTAGCCCCGGTAAGGTCGCACAGCGTCGGCAGCACGTCTTGAAAACCGCAGACGTGGTCGGTCGTTCGGCCCGCCGGCACTTGGCCCGGCCAGCGGACAATCAACGGCACGCGCACACCGCCTTCGAACAAGCTGCCCTTGAAGCCGCGGAGCGGCCCGGCGGAGCGGAAGAAGACCGAATCGGAGCCGCCGGCGCCGTCGGCCGCGGGACCATTGTCGCTGGTAAAGAAAATGATCGTGTCGTTGTCGAGGCCCAGCTCACGGAGAAGGTCGATGATGCGGCCAACGGTTCGGTCCATGCGCGTGACCATGGCC
>JANWVS010000122.1:3924-6644 GCA_025056835.1 Gemmataceae bacterium
CCGCGTAGGCCGCGCGGGGATGCCGGTGCGGCTGATACCCTTTGCCGCCGAGATAGGGGGGATCGTCCCACAGTCCCTTGTACTCGGCCAGGGAATCCTCGGGAACCTGCAAGGCGACATGGGGGATTGTGAAAGGCAAGTAAAGGAAGAACGGCGCGTCGCGGTGTTTGCGAATGAAGGCCAGGGCCTCCTGTTCGAACAGGTCGTGGGAATGTTGCTGCCCGGTAGCGCCGCCCGGATTGCCTTCGAGCAGGACCTTTTGCCCATTGCGCCACAGGAAGGTCGGATAGTGATTGTGGGCATGACGCTGACAGTAGTAGCCGAAGAAATGGTCGAACCCTTGTTTTTGCGGATCGCCGGAGTTATCGATAGTGCCCAGGCCCCACTTGCCGATCATGCCGGTGGCGTAGCCCAGGGCGCGCAACAAGCGAGCGATGGTGATGGTGCCGGCGGGAATCGGCTCTTGGCCATCCGGCTTGGCTTCGCGATTGTTGCGGATATAGGCGTGACCGGAGTGCAGGCCGGTCATCAACACGCAGCGGGATGGGGCGCAGACGGCGTTGCCGGCATAATGTTGCGTGAAGCGCAAGCCTTGGGCGGCCATCCGATCCAGGTTCGGCGTGCGAATCTTGGTTTGACCGTAGCAACCCAGTTCGGCGTAGCCGAGATCGTCGGCGATGATGAAGATGATATTGGGCTTGCGGCCAGGGCCGGCCTCGACGGGGACGGCCGCGACAAGCGCCGCCAGCAAACCGAGCAAAAATCGCGCCATGGCGGTAGTCCTTGCGACAGTAGCTTGGTAGTAAGCTAGGCGCGCGAGGGTTGTCGTGCAAGATTTGGGACAGCCTGTTTCACCGTCGTCATAAAAGCTCGTGCAGCGTTGGTTCGATAGCGCATGGTGGCGGTGGCAATACACAAGTCACGGCTCGGTGGCTGCGTAACGAACGGCCGATACACCCGACTCTTGTCGTGATCGCAAGATTGCATCATTGCGGGTACGACCGACACCCCCAATCCGGAGGAAACCATCGCCGCTAGGGTTGCAAGATGAACGCCGCGAACGCTGACGCACGGCTCGACACCATGCGACTTGCAGAAGCGCTGGACTTGCCCGGCGAGACAGTGCATTTCGTGCAAGACGAGGAATGGTTCGCCTTCAAGTTGTTCCCACGTGACGTTCTTGGTCCGCGCCAGCGGGTGTTTGGTCGCGGTCAACAACAGCAACGGCTCGACACCGATTGTCTCCAGGAGTATTCCCCGCGGCGGGTGGGCCGACGAGACAAGAGCGAGGTCCACGTCGCCGCGCTCGAGCATCGCCAGCAGCCGGGCCGTGACGTCTTCAATCACTTCCAGCGACACTGCCGGAAATCGCCGAAGGAACCGCGCTGTTACGGTCGGCAATAGAAACGGCGCAATCGTGGGAATGGCGCCAACGATTAAGCGGCCCGCTACTTGATCGCGAAGCTCGCCGACTTGCCGCTTGGCGTCGCGCAACTCCGCCAGAATGCGGCGGGCACGCTCGAGCAGGCGCTGGCCGGCCTCCGTCGGCACGACACCGCGCGGCAGGCGGTCGAATAGTGGTTGACCTACTTCTCGTTCGAGTTTTTTGATCTGTTGACTGAGGGACGGTTGGGCCACAGAGGAGCGCTCCGCCGCCTTCGTAAAACTGCCTTCCTCGGCCACAGCGACAAGGTATTCCAATTGATGTATTTCCATAGGTATTAGCTATAGTACGGATTGGTACAACGTCACAACTGCCGCCGGCGCGGCAACCTTACAATCGAGATGTCGGCGTTCGCGGCGCCTGGCGTTTTTCTCGCGTGCCGTTGCTTTGCCGTGCCAGACCGCCGCGACGTCTTGGTTTACGAGTCCCTCATCATAACCCTGGGAGCATTCCCTATGGCCGACAAGTCAACCAATGTCATCGCTTTTCTCAACGGCTTGCTCGCCGACGCCTCGGTACTAGCCCGGAAACTGAAGCACTATCACTGGAATGTACGTGGCCGCGACTTCTTCACGCTCCACGCCGCCTTCGAGCAAATGTATACGAAGTGGAGCGGTTGGTACGACGCCTTGGCCGAACGCATCGTTGCCCTTGGGGGCCGGCCGCTGCCGACGCTTAAGGCCGAACTTGAATCAACTACGCTGCAAGAGGATTCAAGTTATCCCGACGCCGCCACCATGGTTCAACGGCTGCTCGTTGATTTGGAAGGTGTGGTGCAGTGCGTTGCCCGCGCCCAAACTGGCAGTGAACAAGTCGGCGACCGCACGACGGTGAATTTGCTCGACGAAATCGCCGACGGCATCGCCGACGCCAGCTGGAAGCTCAAGGCGTATCACGCTTGAAGCCGCGGCCAAGATCCCTCGGCCGGGGTGCCGCTTGTATTTGCCCGGCCATCGCTTACGATAGCTACGATCAGTGCCGAGACCTTGAGACGAAGCATGCGGGGGCCGCATCGTGCGTCGCATTGTGTTGCTGATGGTAGTGGGCGTGGGCCTGGGCGGCGCGGCAGCGTGGTCGAACTACACCCGTGAAGTCCGCCGCACCCACTTTCCCAAGGAAGACCGCAACCCCGCCACTCACTTCCGCTGGAACGAAGCCGAAGGCGATTTCCAATTTGCCTTCGTTAGCGATCGCACCGGCGGCCATCGGGCCAACGTCTTCGCCCAGGCGGTCCACAAGTTGAACTTGCTGCAACCGGCGTTTGTCGTCTCGGTGG
>JANWVS010000123.1 GCA_025056835.1 Gemmataceae bacterium
ATGCCGGGCACATAGGGGTAGGCACTGCGAGCCTGCCCGACTTCGCCGACGACGCGCAGCCAGGTTTGGTGGCATTCGCAAGTTCGCTCCCAGCCGAGGTGAAGCGCGGGAAAAACGGCGCCGAGGCCGACGAACGCGCTCATCGCCGCCGCCGCCCGCCACTGGCGCTTCCAGAGTAACAGCGGTCAGCACAAGATCGGCGTGACCTTGTAGTGCGCGGCCCAGGCCAGGAAAAAGCCAGCCAGGACGGCCCAACCTTGGACCAGGCACCACGCCGCCGCGCTGAACAGGAACAACAAGAACAATTGCAAGCCGCACTCGTCGAGATCGCGAACGACGTAGGCCCAATACAGCCCAAGGGTCAACAAACCGGCAGCCAGGGCGGCTGGGCTGGGCGTCGCGGCACCGGGTTCGGACAAGCGGGACCATATCCGCCAGCTCGCTGCCAGGGCAGCCAGCGCCAGCAAGTAGCAAACGGCCCGGGTCGGGCGATTGGGCAACACGGCCAACGCGGCATTCATCATGATCCGCGACACCGGATAGGTCACGTTGCCGGTGGCATAAGGTTCCCCGGCGAGAAAAGCCGCGCCGCTGCGCCGGTGATAATTAAAATCGTTGCGCCGGACCACGATCGCGAAATAGGCCTCAACTGTGAACAGCACAATCACCAAGGCTGCCGCCGTGGCGAGAAAACGCGGTGCAGCGTACCATGGACCCGACGATAACGGCCTCGGATTCATGGACGGCAGCGTACCAGATCGACCGATCGGGTGAAAGACCGGCTCGACTCGCCTTGGCCGAAGGCTTTTGCTATACTTTGGGGAAGCCGGGGGTTTCAGGCCCCGCAGCAGGAACCTGTAACAACATCGGGAGGCCTCACCGTCCGCAGGGGGCGAGGGAGGAGTAATTTCATGCGCGTGGCTTGGGTTGGCGTGGCGGTCATGGCGGCGTTGCTGGCTTCGGGGTGTGCGTCGGAAACGCGAGATGCCGCCGTCGCGTCGGTATTAAGCCATGTCAAGAACGCCCGCAATCGCATCGATCGTGCCAAGTCCGATCTCGAAGTAGCCCTGGAAAAGGCAGAAAAGGCCGATCCGAAGAAGATCGACATGGAAGACCTCAAGGACGCCCTCAAGGAAATCAAAGGGCTGAAGGACGACGCGGAGAAGATGCAGCGGGAAAAACTGCGGATCGACGCGATGAGTCCGCCCACCGACGAGGAAAGGGCCGACCTCGCGCAGCGGTATCAGCGGGCGGTGGCCGAGGCGCTTGATGGCATGCAAAAAGCCCGCGCGGAATTGGAACAAGCCGTTCAACGGGCCGAGAAACTCGACCCGGCGGCCGGGGCCAAGATCCGCAATGAGTTGACGGAAGCCGAGAGCGGGTTTGCCACGCTGGCGCGCCGGCGCTGAGGCGCGGGCCGGCGACGGAGCGGAGGGTCGGGGGCGATATGCGAACTTTTCTAACGGCGGTCGTCGGTTGGGCGTTGGTAACCGGGGCGCGGGCTGTCGGCGAAGAAAAGAAGGGTGAAGAAAAGAAACTGACGCACGACGCCGTCGTCAGGAACATGCTCGACGCGATCGAGTCGATTACCCGGACGTTGACGACGGTCACCGATCAGGAATCTGCCGCGGCCGCCAAGGGAGAATTGGCGAAAATCGCCAAGGAGTGGCTGGCGCTGCGGGCCGCCGCCGAGAAGCTGCCGCCGCCGCCGCGCGAGGAAAAAGACCGGCTGGAGAAAGAATACAAGGGAAAGATCGAGGCCGCCCAACTGAAGCTGGCGGCTGAGGTTGCCCGTGTCCGTAATGTCCCCGGTGGGTTAGAGGCGCTGCAAGAAATTCGCAGCGTCCTGACCAGACCGAAGTCGTGACGTCAGCCTAGGGGTGGAGGTTGTCATGGGGGCGCGTCGTTGGCTCATGCTCGGCGTGCTGGTGTTTTGTGCGTCCGGCTGCGTCGACAGCATGCCGGTGGCCTTGCGCGATTGGTATAACGTCCAGCACGAATTTCTCGACACTATGACGTGGGTCGTCGATGAAGATTCTGCGGCGCGTTACAACGCCACCATCAAGGACCGCGTCCGCCCCAAGGAAAACGCCATCAAGGAACGCCGCGATAAAATCGTCAACGCGACGTACGGCGCCGACGACAAAAAGAAGCTGGTCGCCCAAATTTTGGAACTTAAGACGAAGACGCTGAAGGCAGAAATCGACTCGCTCGACGTCCGCCTCCGGCAGCAACAGCATCGGATTCGCAAGATCCTTGTCAAACTTGCCTGGGACAAAGCCGAGGAAATGAAGCGGTCGACGGATCGCGAATTTGAAGTCAATGCGGCCGAGATCTGGAAAGAACTATCGAACTTGGAATTGCCGGCCGAGTTTGCGGCACCGGAAGGGGGCGGCGGCGGGCTGACGCCTCCCGGCGGCGGCATGGTCGGCATGCCGGGCATGCCGACGATGCCGGGACCGGGGGGCCCCCAAGGGGGCGGTCCTCAAGGCGGCGGCGATGCATCCACCCCCAAGAGCGAAGTTGATCCCAACGCCAACGTGAATTTGTCCTTGTTCATCGTCTGCCGGCCGCGCGGCGGCGGCCAGTGGGAACCCAACCAGGTCATTTGGAAAAGCGGTCGGACCATCGTCCCCACGCCCTTGCGCGTGCCCAAGGACAACGGAATTGACATCACACCGACCACGTACCAGTAAGAGGTGCAACCATGAGTGCGGAATCGGCCGATCGCCAGCAGCAGAAGGTGCGTGAGTTCATGAGCCTTTTGCCGTTGACGCTGGCCGTCGCCGGCCTGCCCGATTGCGAACCAGGCCGGCACTTCAACGAAGGCCAAATGGATGCCCGGGCGACCACGATCAAAGCGGCCTACAAAATCGCCCGACAAATCGTTCACGACATCGCCAAGTAGCCGCGGGACAGCGGCCGCGCCGGGGACGCCGGCGGCAGCCCAGCGCCGTGTGGGCTTCGCCGATCCTCAATCGCGCGACGCAGCCAGGGCGAAAGCGGTCGCATAAGCCCGACAATGGGAAATGGACAGCCACCATTGCGTGATGCGCATCTGCTCGGCGATCTCCCGAGCCGCGCCCGTCAAGACGACCCGCGGCGTCCCCTCGAAAGTGTTTTGCACTTCCACGTCGGTCCAGTTGATCCCTTTCTGCCAGCCGGTACCGAGGCACTTGAGCACGGCCTCTTTCGCCGCCCACCGGCCCGCGAAGTGTTCGGTCGCGTGCTTCCGCGCCTGACAATAACGCATCTCCTGCGGGGTGAAGACCCTCTCCAAGAACTGCTCGCCGTGCTTCTCGATCATTTGTCCGATCCGGAGGCATTCGACGATGTCGGTGCCGACGCCGATGATGGTCATAATCGCTCTCCTGCGTCGCTGCGGACCATGATAGCAATTCGCGGTAATTCCTGTAGAATGTTTCCAGGAGCAAGGCCCAGCCCTGGGGAGCGCATGATGCCCGACAGTTTCTTGGACGACCTCACTGCCGCGCAGCGTGAGGCGGTGACGCACGTCGATGGACCGTTGCTCGTGCTTGCCGGGCCTGGTTCCGGAAAGACCCGTGTTATCACCTTCCGAATCGTTCATCTGCTGCGCCACGGCGTTCGTCCGTGGCAAATCCTGGCGCTCACCTTCACCAATAAAGCCGCCGGCGAAATGAAGCAACGCGTCGACCGCCTTGCGCCGGACAACCGCGTGTGGATCAGCACCTTCCACAGCCTAGGAGTGCGCCTGCTGCGGCACTACGCCGACCGTCTCGGCCTCGATCGCAATTTCACCATCTACGACCAGGCCGACCGCGTCCGCATGGTCAAGAGCGCGATCGAATCTTGCGGCATCGACAACGTTCGTTTCACACCGGAGACGATTCAGACTGCGATCAGCAAGGCTAAGAATCAGCTCTTGCTGCCCGCGCGTTACGCCGCCAAGGCCAACGATTTTTTCTCGCAGGTCGTGGCCCAGGTGTACGCGGCCTACGAAAAGAAAATGCGCGATGCCAACGCCCTCGACTTCGATGACCTGCTGCTCTGGCCGGCCTTGGCGTTGCAAAACGATGCTGAACTTCGCGCCGAACTGGACGCCCGCTTCCGGTACGTGTTGGTCGACGAATATCAGGACACGAATCAAGCCCAATACGAGATTGCCAAGGGCCTCTCGCAGGATTTCCCGAACCTGTGCGTCGTCGGCGATCCGGATCAGTCGATCTACAAATGGCGCGGCGCGGATCTCCGCAACATTCTCGACTTTGAAAAAGACTTTCCCAACGCCCGCGTCGTGACCCTGACCGAAAACTTTCGCAGCACCAAGGCGATCCTGGCCGCTGCCGACGGCCTCATCGCCCACAACGTGAAGCGCAAGGCGAAAACGCTCGTCACCGCCAACCAGGCCGGCAAACCAGTCGCCACGCTGTTGTTTGAAACCGGGGTCGATGAAGCCGAACAAATCGCCGCGCGGATCCAAGCCGAATTGGCCGCCGGCCGACGCCACTACCGCGATTTTGCCGTTCTCGTCCGCATCACTGCTCTGACGCGCGGTTTGGAAACGGCTTTTCTCCGCCAGCGCGTGCCGTTCCAAATTGTTCGCGGCCTGGCCTTCTTCGAGCGTAAAGAAAACAAGGACGTCCTCGCCTACCTGCGCCTGTTGCTCAATCCCCGCGACGACATCTCGTTTTTGCGGATCGTCAATGAACCGGCCCGCGGCATCGGCAAAACTTCACTGGACCACTTGCAACGCTATGCCGAACCACGGCAACTGTCCCTGCACGACGCCGCCGTGGCGGTTGAGAAAATTCCCGAGATCAAGGGGAAAGCGGCCGCCGGTTTGCGCAACTTCATTCGCCTGATGCACGACTTGCGGTCTCTGCTCGAGCACGCACCGGATGAAGTCATCCGCGCGGTGCTGGAACGCTCCGGCTACTTGGAGGCCCTGGCAGCCAGCGACGACCGAGAAGACGAAGACCGCGTCGGCAACGTCAAGGAACTCATCACCGCGGCTCACCAGTTTCATCAGGAGGACCCCAACCGGACCCTGGCGGACTTCCTCGAAAACATCACTCTGGCCAGCGACGTCGATAGTTGGGACGATAAACAGAACTGCGTCGCGGTCATGACGCTGCACGCCGCCAAGGGCCTGGAGTTTCCCGTCGTTTACTTGCTGGCCTGTGAGCAAGGCATCCTGCCTCACGAGCGCAGCCTCAACCAGGACGAGGAACTGGAAGAAGAGCGGCGCCTGGCGTTTGTCGGCATGACGCGAGCCAAGGAGGAACTTTATTTGACGCACTGCCGCCTTCGAGAATTCCGGGGACAGACCAACTACCAGATACCGAGTATGTTCCTCGATGAATTGCCCGCCAGCGTTGCCTTCGAAGACCTTTCCGCCAGCGGCAGCGGCGGACCGAAGGCGCTGGACCGCTGGCGCAGCGGTCTGGCTACCGCCAGCCGAGGCTGGTATGAGACCGGCGAATTTGCCGCCCGTTCCGCCGCGACTAAGCCGCGGGCGGCCGCCGCGACCGCCGACGCCGCCGTCTACCGCGAAGGCATGCTCGTGCAACACGAGACCTACGGCGTCGGTCGCGTCACGTCCGTGACCGGCCATGGCGCCCTGCGAAAAGTCAAAATCCACTTCCGCCAAAGCGGCGAACGAACGTTTCTGGCCGATAAGGCGCGTTTAACGGTTGTGGCCAAGGAATAGCTGCGTGGAGCTTTGCCGATGTTTATCCTCAGTGCCTTTGCCGATGAAATCTCCCCCAATCCGGAGGTCCAACTCGATGTCCTCGACTCCTGCGGCATCCGCCACATCGAATTCCGTTCGATCTTGGGAACGAATGTCCTGGCGCTAACCGACGACCAGGTCCAGGATTTCAAGGCGCTGCTCGAGCGCCGCGGCTTTGGCCTCAGCGCCATCGGCTCTCCCATCGGTAAGGTGCGCATCGACGAACCGTTCGCTCCGCACTTGGAGAAATTTCAGCGGGCCCTCGCCTTGTGCAAGATCTTCGGCACTCGCAACGTCCGCATCTTCAGCTACTACCCGCCGGAGAATTTCCAGGGCGACTGGTCGCCTTGGCGCGATGAGGTCCTGCGGCGAATGACCCGCCAATGCGAACTGGCCGCCGACGCCGGGGTTCGCCTGATTCATGAAAACGAACACCGCATTTATGGCGACGACCCGACCCGGATCGCCGACCTGATGACGACCTTGCGGCAGAGGTTCGGCCCCGACGTCATCGGTTGCGCCTACGATCCGGCCAACTACGTTTACTGCGGTTTCGATCCGTGGGACGGTTGGCAGCGCACCAAGGAATGGACGGTGCATTTCCACATCAAGGACTGGTTGCCGAAGGCGCCCCACGGCTCCCTACCCGGTGAAGGCGCCGGCCGCATCCCCGACGTGATCGCCGACGCCGTGCGACGCGGCTACCATGGCTTTGCCACGATGGAACCGCATCTGCTCGGCGGCGGTCCCATGGGCGGCCAAACGGGACCGGAGCTATTTCCCAAGGCGGTGGCGGCGTTCAAAAAAATCCTCGAGGCCGCGGGGGCGCAATACAGCTAAAGGCCGTCGCCGCCCGAAGTTCGCGTTCGGCGCTCATGCAGCAGGTTCATCTTCGCGTCAACGACAAGGCCACCGGCCA
>JANWVS010000124.1 GCA_025056835.1 Gemmataceae bacterium
AAGCTTCATTCCGGAATCGATCCAGCCCAGCAGTGCCGCCGTCTTGCTCACGAAACCGACGCCGCGTTGGCTGATACTCTTCGGAAAATACCTTGGGGTGGTGGCGCTGGTGGTGTTCCAAGCTGGAGTTTTTTTCCTCGGGACCTGGGCGGCGCTGGGCCTAACCACCGGTGTATGGTTGCCGGAGTATTTGCTGGGTTGGCCGCTGCTGGTGGTTCAGTTTGCCACATTTGTGGGATTTTCGGTGTATCTAGGTACCGTAACACGCAGTGCGATCGCCGCCGCCTTAGGCTCGGTGCTGTTTTGGGTCTTGTGCATGGCGATTAACTACGGTCGGTTCTCTGCCATCAGTTTGCCGATCTTGACCGCGCCCCCTTTACCCACGGCCACTGCGCAAATCGCCGGCGTGGCGGCGGGGCACGCCATTGCTCCCGCCGTGACCTACACCTCTTTGTCGCCGTTGACGCTCTGGCTGATCGATGCCTCCTACTGGCTTTTTCCGAAACCCGCGGACATGGTCATAATTCTTGAGCAGGCGCTCAATGCCAAGGAACACACCCTCACGCTCGGTAGTTTGCCGGAGTTCCGCCACGCCATCGCGCTGGGCCATTGGCAGCCGCTGGCGTCGTTGTTGACTTCTCTCGTCTTCGGACTGGTCATGGTCGGTTGCGCCGGTCGGACGTTGAACAAAATGGATTATTAGCCCGGACGCCTGGGTCCACCGGCTTGACCGCGCGATCATCGAGATCATCAATAGACGCCGACCACCGTCGTCGCCGCGAAGCCGCGGAATGGTTTGACACCGCTGATTCCGTCCCAGGGATACTTGGCGCTGGGCTTCTCGCGAACTCCCTCGTCGCGTTCCATGAAGCGCGGAATAAACAACTCCTTGGTCAGGGTCGTGAGCATGACGCGGCCTTCGGCGCCATAGGGGACAACCTTATCGTAATCGTTGAAATCGCAGACCTCGATGACGGCCCGCGGCTGAGGAGCGTAGTAGCAGATTTTGTAGTCGTCCTCCGGTTTGGGCTGTTCCGCGGCGGCGAGTCCCATCAGGGTGTTGCCGTAAGTCGGAGCAATATACACCTCCGGTCCGAGGTATTCTTCGATGGCGAAGCGGATCCATTGCGGGGTCATTTCGGTGCCGCCGCAGAAGATACCGGTGATGCCGGCTTTGGCGATGCTGGATCCCTCTTTTTCCAGGCGGGCGGCCAAAGCGTCGAGGAGTTTCGGCGTCATAAAGGCGCATTTAATGTCGTGGCCAGCCGAGAGAATGGTCATCGCCTGGTCAATGACGTGGTCCTGGTAAGCCTTCAAGTGCTCCATCCAGCCTTTTTTGATCAGTTTAATGACCCAGCGTGGATCGAGATCGACACAGAAGCAGATACCGCCACGGTACTGGGCCAGGTGTTCGACAGCGAGGCGCAAGCGCCGGGGGCCGGAAGGGCCGAGCATGAGCCAGTTGCTTCCCTTGGGGAAGTACTTGTCGGGCAAGGACTCGCTGAAGATTTCGTAGTCGATCCAGTGGTCCTCGACGACGACGCGGCTTTTGGGAATACCGGTCGTGCCGCCCGTTTCGAACACGTAAATCGGCTTGTCGGCCAAGGCCCGAGGCACCCAGCGCCGCACCGGTCCGCCGCGCAACCATTCATCCTCGAATAGGCCGAACTTCCTGAGATCGGCAAAGCACTTCACCTCCTTGCGAGGGTCGAAGGTCAATTTTAAGACTGGATTCCTGCCCGCGACGGCATCGACCCAAAAAGGGGTACCGGTTTCTGGATTGAAGTGCCACTCCACGATCTCGCGCGTGTGGGCATCCAGTTGTTCCTGGGCTTGTTGAGGTGTCATGCTCATTGGAGTAGGTTTTCTCCGAAAAGGATTAGCAAATACGTCGTGAGGAAATTCCGAACGCCACGGCCGAGCAAATACCGTTGCTGCTCGCCGCGTCTTGGTGGGCCTACTTCTTCTCCGCAATGGCCACGAGCTTGCCGCGCGTGGTGACGTACAACACGCCGTTAGCAGCGACCGGCGTGGTGTGAATCTGCTCTCCCATGTCGTTTCTGGCCAAGATCTTCAGCTTCTTACCATGCTCGAATACGACAACCTCTGCGTCCTCGCTGCCGACATACACTTTGCCATCGACATAGTACGGCGAACCCCAAATCGACGATCGGAAGTCGTAGTCCCAGTATTTCTCCCCGGTTTGGGCGTCGAGGCAATAAAAATAACCGCGTTCCTCCGTGATGTACACCAAGCCGTCGTGCAAAGCACAGGTGCCCATGGTGCTGCCGAAGCGCACGCGGCGGCCTTTTTTTGGCGTGGGCTTGATGGGTCCGCCATAGCTCCAAACCAATGCCGAACCTTTGTTGGCCGGGTCGTTATGGTCTAAAGTCTTTGGCGAGACATCTCCCTTCTTCGTAATGTCCACGCACAGGAAATGAGAGAACGGCGTGCTGCGACCGGTTTCCGGAGCATGCCCTAAGCCGATGTAGGCGCGATGGCCATGCACGACCGCCGTTGACACGAAATAATTGAGTTTGTCCCGGTCTTCGCCCTTCGGATCACGCTCGGGCTGACAATTCATCTTCCAGATCAGTTTTCCGGTCGCCAGTTCGAGGCCGTACAAATAGGCATCGCCGCCGGGAAAAATCACTTGATCTTGACCGTTGACTCGGGCCAGCGACGGATTGGACCACTGCCCCTCGATGATCTCGTCGCCGGGGAGGTTGGATTGCCAGACGACTTTGCCATCGTTTTTGTCGAGCGCCAAGAAGCTCGGGGCCTTGGGAGAAGCCACCTTATGTTCTTCGCCGACTCCATTGCTGGTGATGAGCACGAGCAGATTTCCCGCCACGAGCGGCGAACAATTGCCGCAGTGAAACGGCACTACCTTCAGTTCTTTCATCATGTCGAACCGCCAGACGATCTTGCCGTCCATGGTCGCGGCAATGACTTCGCACGCCGGCGTGACGTAATACAAGCGATCGCCATCGATAACCGGAGTCGAGACCAGACCGCTGGAGATGGCCTCGCGAAAGATTTCGTCCGGCGGGTATTCGTGGGCGATTTGCCAAAGGAATTGGCCATCGGACTCACGAAAGGCCATGAGCACAGCCCGGCGTCCTTTGATGGCTGGATCGCGCGGATTGTCATTGGTCGTGCCGACGATCACTTTGCCGCCGGCGACGACCGGCCCGCCGTAACAGTTCTGACCGACCGTGGCGATCCATTTGATGTTTTTCTGCTTGCCTTCTTCCAGCGACCACTCGATGGGAATGTTTTTGTCGACCGTGTTAGCCATATTGCGGAACACGGAACCGCCGAATAAGGGCCAAGGGGCGTTCGCCGTTTTCTCATCGGCGAGGAAGGCAATGGCCCGGCCGCGGTCGATCTCACAGCAAGCGGCCGCAGCCGCGGGTGCAACCGGCGGGCCATCGCAACAACGGCCGCAACCAGCGGCAGATGCCAAAAGCGAGAGATAGAGGCAGCATCGCATCATCATGGCGTCCCCATCATTTGGGCCGACGGCCTTGCGGGCCGGAGGCGATTGCAGAAGCAGTTTCGCGCGACGGACAAGACCGACAGCCAAACGGTCAGGGTATGATCGCGTACAGCTTGTTATTGGTCATCACATACAAAACGCCGTTGGCTGCCACCGGCGTGGCGCGAACCGGGCCGGGCATTAAATTTTCGGCCAGCAGCTTTTTTTCCCTGCCATGCGCAAAAACGAGGACGTGGCCGGCGTCGTTGCCCATGTAGATTTTCCCGTCCGCCCAGTACGGCGAGGCCCACGTTTCGGCGCCAGTGAAGTGCGTCCAGTACAGTTTGCCGGTCTCGGCATCGAGACAGTTCAAATAGCCGTTGAGGTCGGCGGCGTAGACCAAACCATCTTTGACCGCACAAGTGGACATCGTCCGGCCGAAGTAGTAGTTGCGCCGCAGCTTTTTGCGATCGGCCGGCGTCGTTGGCCCACCATAATGCCATACTTGTGCCGAGTTGGGGTTCGGCTTGGTTTTAGGAGGGAAGACTGAGTTATCGACTACCAACTCCGGCGATACGTCGCCGCGCTTGGTCATATCAATGCAGTACAAATGGCCGACCCCGACAAGGTGTTCGGGGTCCTGGCCGACGCCGATATAGACTTTGCCGTCGTAAATCACCGGCGTGGCGATAAAATCGTTGCGTGTCCCCTTGCTGCCGAGTTCGTAGACTGCATCTTTCGGATTGCAATCGAACTTCCACAGCAATTTGCCTTCAGGATCGAAGGAATAGATCCATCCATCGCCGCCGGGGAACACGAATTGCGGCTGGCCGCCGACGACGGCATAAGCCGGATTCGACCACTGTCCGTGCTGGATCAATTCACCTCGGTTGACCAAGCGCTTGATATACGCCTCCTGATCGGCCTCCGTGTTCGGCTCGGTGAGTTTGACCGTCGGCAGATTGCTTTGCCACAACACGTTGCCGGTCGCCTTATCGAGCTTGAGAAAGGAAGGCGCCTTCGGTTCGGGAACATTGATGTGACCATCGTCGACGCCATTGGCCGTGATGAGCCAGACGGCATCGCCCACGACCAGCGGCGAACACACCGTCAGGTTGTGCGGAAAGACGCGGAGCTTGCCGATCATGTCAAGCTTCCAGATCTCGTTGCCGTTGGTGTCGGAGCAGACTGCCTCGCAACGATTGGTGCAGTAGTACATCCGATCGCCTTCGATGGTTGGCGTGGAGCACAACCCTTCCAGCGGCCAATCGACGACCCGGCCGGCGCTCAACTTTGGGTAAACGCGTTGCCAAAGAAAGGTGCCGTCTTTTTCCGAAAAGCACATCAAGACGCCAAGATCGATCGGCTTGCCATCCTTGACCCATTTCGGGTCGCGCGGTTTTTGGTTGTTGGTGCCGACGAAGACCTTTCCGCCCGCGACTACGGGTCCGCCATAGGAACGCGAACCGAGATCAACGGCCCACTTGATATTGGCCGGCCGGAGCGTTCCTTTGGTCTTTTCCTCATCCCAATCGGTCCAATTGACCGGCAACCCCTTGGCACGCGGGTTGACGAAATTGCGGGTAGCATCGCCGCCGAACATCGTCCAATCACCAGACTCCATCCGATCCGGCTTGGGTTGAAAGGGGGCTGCCGGCGATTCGCGTGACAGCGTCGCAAACACCACGGCGCCGGCAAACACCGCGACGGTTACCAAGGCCGCGACCCACCTGCGTAAATGCGATCCCTTGACCATGGTGCTACCTCGTTGTGGTCTCGTTGTTGCTGCGGCACGCGCCAACGGTTCGCCGCGGTTGGTTTTCACGGTTTATGGTTCGCGATGCGGGGTAATCCGCACGTTGTCGTAATAAATCTCGGTCCCGAGAACGCCGTCCGCCGTGTTGCCAGTCACGTAGCCGTACAGGGCAGCGCTGCCTTCCGTGTTGGGCCGCGGATCATGGAGTACGAGCCACGCCTCCGGCTCGGCGGCGGCGCGCGGCCACACCTTGCCTTTGATACTCGTTTTGCCGCCAAGGGTTTCCACCGACAACTTAAAGCGATACCAAGTGCCCGGCTCCATGGCGAACGGCACGGTTTTATCGACCCGCGGTATCGCCTCCCAGGAATTGAGCCGCAGCTTCCCCTCGTTGCCTTCCAGGTAAAGGGTGTATCGCGAGGCGACGACACCCATCTTCGGCAGGCTGTTTTGCGCTGCCTGGCCCATGATGTCGGCCTCGATGGTATAATTCGCGGTCGTCGGCATCGTGATGTAAGCGTTTCCCTTGGCAATCAGCGGACTAGCTTTGTCATTGACCTTGGCCAGCACTTTTTCGCCGGCGACCGTCTTGACGAGGAACTTTCCCTGGGCGTTGACCCAGCCGCCGGGCACGGCGCCATCGGGCACCTTCTCAAAATCCTGAAAATACGGAAGGACCGGCGCCACCCGCACCCGGGCGCGACCGACCCCGTCGCCGACTTTGACTTCCACGTAACCTTGTTGACTCGACTTCTTGGCCGAAACAGTCAACACGGCTCCGTCGCTGGTAGCTTGGATCTCGCCATCCAAGGGAGGCGGATTCGTTTTGGCGCCCGGCGGGGGTTTGGGGGCCGGCAAGGACCACGTCGCCGGCAGCAAGTCCTTGGCCGTTACGGGTTCACCATACTCGTCAAAGAAACGCACGTGAAACGTCGCCTTGCCGCCGGGATGCATCACGAGGTCCGCCGGCAGCACTTGCACATGAGCGATTTTGCCGGTGGATTTTGTCGTCGGCTGTTGAATGATCGGCTCCGGTGCTGGCTGAGCTCCCTTGTTGCCGATGCAGTAGAACTCGTCGTTGCTGGCGAAGTAGACGCGGCCATTGGCGACCGCCGGACTGCCGTTGATCTCCACGTCGGCGGTTTGCCCCTCTGGCGGCGGCAGGTATTCCTCGTGCAGCACTTCGCAGCGATTAGGGTGTGGTTTGAGGATATGGAAATTCGAGTTCACGTCGGGCACGAAAATCTTGCCGTCGGCGAACACCGGGCTGCCGCGGGCGTTGCTGCCATAACTGTGCTTCCAGTATACCTGGCCCGTCTTCGCATCGAGACAGT
>JANWVS010000125.1 GCA_025056835.1 Gemmataceae bacterium
GCTACGCTGTTTGTGAAACACCATGCCGGCGGTGTCGTACACGGTCTCGCCGCCGCCGATCTCAAGGCAAACGCGCACCTGACCGGGGGTGAAGATCATATACGTCTGCCGGTCGAGAACGAGGTAGCTGAAGCACCATGCCACAAACAACACCAGCGACAACGTCAAGTAGCCGCCCAAATTGATGTAGATCGCCAGTTGTCCGAGCCTGGCAATGATGGTCTCCCACCAGCCGGCGGCGGCGAAGATCAGCGACAACATCACCAGCACCACCAGTACCAACACCGACCACAGTCCGCGCAGGGTGATATTGGTGATGACGATGACGACGAGCAGGACGATCGTGAACACCGTGCCCATCCACTTGTGGCGCGTCATGTAGATCGTGGGTGCGAAGTCTTCGTCGGTGCCGTGGCGATTCTTGCGCTTGAAATGCTTGGCATTTTCATCCAGGATCAAGACATCGCGCGTGACGAGTTGGCCCTTGTCGTCCTCCACTTTACGCGACGCCGCGGTCTTGGTGCCGGCGGGGACCACCACCATGTAAGTGTCGCCCAGCCAGGTGATCAACGCAAACAGGAAACCGCAGGCCCAGACCGGCCACCAATAAAACAAGTTGGAATGGTGATAGATCGCCAACTCGCCGGGACGCGTCATCCCCAGAAAAAAGGACTGGAGAAACGACACCTCTTGCGGGGCGGCTGCCGCCGGCGGAGCCGCTGCCGCTTTGTCAGTGGCCGGCGGTGCCGTTTCTTTTACCCCAGCCGGCTCGACGCTCACCGGCGGCGACGCAGGCTCGGCTACATTCGGGCTTGGCTCACTAGCCATCGGCAAGGTCTCGAACGGTTTGCGCAGGCTGCTACCTTATTCGCCGAAAAAGTGATGATCTTTGTATAGAAAATTGCCGCCTCTGGCTCGATGGGCATTCGGCGAGGCACCACGTATCATGAATCGTGACGCGGCTGTCGTCAACTCTCGGTGGATCGTACCATGCTCGCTCGAAAATACCTGTTCCCGCACGTCATCGAACTGAACTACCAGGCCGGCCGCCGGCTCGGCGTCAACGTCTATCTCATCGACGGCGGCAATGAGTTCCTCCTCATCGACATCGGTTACCTGGAAACGGTCGACGAAATCGTGGAACTGATCCGCCAGATGGATTTCAATCTGTCGACGTGCAAAATGATCATCGCTACCCATGCCGACGCCGACCATATCCAAGGCATCGCCCGCGCCAAGGAGCTGCTCAAGACGAAAGTGGCAGCCCACCCGCTCACGGTCGAACCCCTGGAAAGCGGCGACACCATTGTGACCTATGCCTCGATCAAGGCCCAAAATTTCGAAATTCCGATGCCGCGATGCCGGGTCGACATCAAACTCCGCGAAGGCGACGTCATCGAGGTCGGTACCCAACGGCTCCAGGTATGGCACACTCCCGGGCACACGCCGGGACAACTCGCCTTCAAAATGGGCAACTTACTCTTCTCGGGCGACAATATTTACAAAGACAGCTGCGTCGGCGCCATCGATGCCCACCATGGCTCCAATCTCCCCGACTTCATCGCCTCGCTGAAGCGGATCCTCAAAGACGATTCCGAATTTTTGCTGCCCAGTCACGGCCCGGTGTTCCGCCGCGACAACAAGATCATCCAGCAAGCGATCGACCGCTTGACCCGCTATCAGTACATGGCGGATTTCGGCACCTGCGCCGTCGGCTGGCCTCTTTTGGATGAATGGGAAGCCGACGTGGCCGCCGGCCGCATGCCGAACTTCGGCAAGAAATAACGTGATGGTTCTCGAAGTGCTCTACGAGGACAACCACTGCCTGGCCGTCAACAAGCCGGCACCGTTGTTGACGCAGGCGCCCCCGGGGATCGCATCGCTGGCAACCCTGGCCCGGCAATATCTGAAAAGCCGCTATCACAAGCCGGGCCGGGTTTACCTGGGAGTGCCCCATCGCCTGGACCGGGCCGTCAGCGGCGTCATCCTCTTGGCTCGAACCACCAAAGCGGCGCAACGCCTCAGCGAACAGTTCGCGACGCGAAAAGTCAGCAAGGTTTACTGGGGCCTCGTGCAGGGCACACTGGAGCCCGGCGAAGTCGTCTGGGAAGACTGGCTTCGAAAAGTCGATTCGCAAGCCCGGGTCGAAATCGTCCTTCCGGAAACCCCGGGGGCACAGCGGGCGCAGCTGCGCGCCCAGGTCTTGGCCGAAGGCCCCGAAGGCACCTTTGTGGAATTCTGTCCCCAGAGCGGTCGCATGCACCAGATCAGGATCCAAAGCGCTGCGCGGGGCAACCCGATCGTCGGCGACCTGCTCTATGGGGCGACGACGCCGTTCGGGCCGCCGGCCGCCACTGAACGGGAACGCTGTATCGCCTTGCACGCCCGCCGTTTGACGTTCCTGCACCCGATCCGCTACGAACCGGTGACCGTGACGGCCCCGCTGCCGGCTTTTTGGCCGTCTTGGCTTTCCCACGTGCGAGGTACCTGAAACGATGCTTTCCGAAGCTGCTTTGGAAGCGATCCTCTCCCGACTGCCTCGCTTGCGGATCACGGTCGTCGGCGATCTGTTCCTCGACCGTTACTTCGATCTCGACGCCACGTTGACGGAACGATCGCTGGAGACCGGTTTGGAGGCGTACCAGGCCGTGTGCATCCGCGCCTACCCTGGCGCTGCCGGTACGGTCGTCAACAACCTGGCCGCCCTTGGCGTCGGCACGATCGTGCCGGTGGCGGTCATCGGCGACGACGGAGAAGGTTACGAGCTTCGCCAGGCCTTGTCGCGTTTACCCGCAGTGCGGCAGGACCACCTCTTTCAGCGCGGCGACCGGCGCACCCCCACCTACTCCAAGCCGATGCTGCACGAACCAGGGAAGTTGCCCCGCGAACTGAACCGAATCGACATCAAAAATCGGCATCCCCTCCCAGCCGATGCGGAGGAGGCGATACTCCAGGCCATTCTGCAGTTGTGGCCCGCCAGCGACGCGATGGTGGTCGTCGATCAAGTGAGCGAAGCCAACTGCGGCGTCGTCACCGAGCGCGTGCGCACCACGCTGAGCCAGTTGGGCGCACACCAACCCGATAAATGCTTGCTCGCCGATAGCCGCCATCGGATCGGCTGGTTTGCGAACCTCTGGCTTAAACCGAACCTCGCGGAGTGCCGGGCAGCGATCGGCGCGGAGCTGGAGGCCTCGCTGGCCACGGCGAAATTAGCGGAACGGTGCGGCCGACCGGTGTTCTGCACCTGCGGAGCCGATGGCATCTGGCTCGCCCGTCCCGGGACTCCGCCGCGTTTGATGCCGGCGCGGCCGGTCGCTGGGCCGATCGATCCCGTGGGGGCCGGCGACAGCGTCAACGCCGGGCTGGCAGGCGCCTTGGCCGCCGGCGCCGACCTCGAAACCGCCGCGACCTTCGCCAATCTCGTAGCATCAATTACGATTCAGCAGATCGGCGTCACCGGCGTGGCGACGCCGCAACAATTGCGCGCGCTCTGCCGCGCCGCGGTGGAAGCGTCTGCCGACGGCGCCGCTCCGTGACGATCTCGGCACCGAGCTATTTTCCAGCCTCGCTCGTTCGGCACTTGCCGATGGAGAAAAAACCCGCGTCGCGGGCAACGCGGGCAAGGCGGCCAACCCTCAACCTTTGGGGGATTTATTCTGGTTCATCTCCCTCTTGTTCCGCCGGAAACAGGTAACTGCGCAATTGATCTCTCTCGCGGCGCGTCGCCTCGAGATCAAACAACAGGTATTTGATGTCCAGCTGTAACTGATCCACGGCGTCTTGAGCGATGCGTACCAAACGATTTTGCAGCCGGGCGAAATGGCCGACCCGGTCGCAGAGCGGAATCAACTCATTCCGGAGCGGCAGTGGCAGTTTGTCGAGATGATCGCGCAGTTTGATCAAGTCTTCCGGAAGCTGCTGATCCTTGCGCCATTCCACAGGAAGCGGTCTGGCCATGGATGTCTCCCTTAGCACCCCATACGCGAACCAACACGCAGCCATGGAGCGAACGACGTGCCGATTCGCTGTCGGCGCGACGAATTCTCCTAATTGGTTAGATTTTCAACAGGTTTGCCGCTTTGTCGCGACTGGCCAGATTCGCGCGATGTTAACTTTCGGCTACGCCATTCCTCTTTTTTGTAAACGGCGGTTGTGGTAGAAGCCGCGCCATGAAGTCTTTGCGAGTTTTCGCCATGAACAGCGCGCAGAAATGGGCCGCGGGATGGGCAATGTTCTTGGGGTGGGCCGTGCCTGTCGCAGGGCAACAGGTTCATCGCAACGGCTTTGAATTACCGCGGACGAGTTGGATCAAAGCCGCCTCCGACGCCGTGTTCGACATCGCCAGCCATCACGTGACCGAGCAAGGGGCGCATGATGGCCAACGCTCGGAACTGTTGCGGCTGAATGTCAAAAGCGGCACCTTCATCCACTACCAATACGTCCTCGGCAAAGCCCCTGTCAACGATGAACTCGCCGGCAGCGTTTGGCTCAAGGCGAACCGACCCGGAATTCAGTTGATGCTCCGCGTCATTCTCCCCAACGAGCGCGATCCGGACAACCTCGAAAATCGGCTGAGCGTGCTGCTCCGCGGCGATGAATACCGCCATGTCGACCGTTGGCAACGGCTCGACATCGGTCGACCGGTGTCGTCGCTGAAGCAGCAGCAGCAACTTCTCCAAGCCCAGCTGAAGCGTCCCGTTAACGTGGCCGATGCTTATGCCGACGCGCTCGTGCTCAATGTCTTTGCCGGTCCAGGCCCTACCGAGGTTTGGATTGACGACTTGGAGATCGGCCCTCTCAGCGCCGAGGCCGCGGTGGCGATCCCGCGACCTGCCGATCTGACCTCCGCGCCCCCGCTGTCGTCGGCGAGTACCGCGCCGTTCAAAAGCCGCGGCGTCGCCGTGGAGTTCAACGCGAATCAGCTTCTCGTGGGAGGCAAGCGTTTTCTGCTGCGCGGCATCAATCACACGAATACACCGTTGCGCGTCTTGCACCAGGCAGGTTTCAATACGATCTTTGTCGATTACGAAGCCGATGCCGCCTTGATCAAGGAAGCCAATGATCTCGGCCTGTGGATCGCGCCGAAGCTGCGCGTGCTCGCCGATGATTCGAAATTGGCCGCCAAAGAAAACCTCGCCCGGGAAATCGCTCGTCTCAGCGATCTGGACTCCGTTCTGCTATACGATTTGGGCGGCACGTTGTCGTTCGAACACGCCGTGCCGCTTTCGCGTGCGGCGGAAACGATCCGGGCGACGGATCCGGGGCGGCCGCTGGCCGCAGACGTCTGGGATGGCCTCCTGCCATTTTCCCGCAGCCTGAACATGATCGGCATTCATCGCTGGCCCCTGATGACGACGATGGAGCTGCCAAAGTATCGAGAATGGCTCGAGCAACGCCGCCATCTCGCCAACCCGGATGCCTACGTCTGGACCTGGATTCAGACCCACCTACCGGATTGGTACACCCAACTGTTGTACGATCGGCCCGCCGCGGCCGGTTTCAAGGAACCGGTCGGCCCGCAAGCGGAACAAGTGCGCTTGTTGACCTACCTGGCGTTGGCCGCCGGCGCTCGCGGCGTCGCCTTTTGGTCCGACCGATGGTTGGCCGACAGTCACCAAGGCCGCGATCGACTGCTCATGTGCGGCTTGCTCAACCAAGAGCTGGAGATGCTCGAACCGTTTCTCGTCACGGCCGGCGACCCGCAATGGATCGAGACCTCGTCGCCGGATGTCAAGGCCGCGGTCATGCAGACGGCCAAGGGCGTACTGGTCTTGCCCCTCTGGCTGGGCAAGCACGCACAATTCGTGCCTGGGCAGGCGGCGGTCGCCAAATTGACCCTCATCGTCCCGCAAGTGCCGCAGAGCATGCAGTGCTGGGAAGTCACCCCCGGCGAAGTCCGCGGCCTGAAGTCGGAGCGCGTGCCGGGCGGCACCAAAGTCACCATCCCTGAGTTTGGCCTGACGACCGCCCTGGTTTTCACCGCCGATACGCAGCAAGTCGTGCGCTTTCAAGAGCAAGCACGAACGCGGCGGCAGCTCGCGGCCCAATGGACCTACGACATGGCCTTGTATGAGCTGGAAAAGGTCGTCGCCGTCGAGAAAGAATTGGAGAGCCAAGGACACACGCTGCCCGACGCCGCGGCCCTGATCACCGATGCCCAGAACCGCTTGCAAGCCGCCAAGCAGCTGTGGGACAACCGGGTTTTCGGCGACGCCTACCGCGAGGCCCAGCGGGCGCTGCGGCCGATCCGCATTCTGATGCGGGCCCAATGGGAAGCGGCCATTAAGAACCTCGACTCGCCCGTGGCCAGCCCGTGGGCCGTTTCCTTTTTCAGTTTGCCCCGACACTGGCGCTTCATGGAACAACTGGCGGGCATGGCGCCGACCGGAAACCTGCTCGGCGGCGGCGGCTTCGAGCTGGCCCCCGAACGCAAACAAGAAACCTGGAAACTCGACGAGCTGACCCTCGACGACGTCGAGCTGATCGCCACGCGCGTCGGCGAAGTCGTCGAACCGATCGTGCGGCCGTCCCGAAGCGACCTCGAGCTGGAGCGTCG
>JANWVS010000126.1 GCA_025056835.1 Gemmataceae bacterium
TGGTCCTGCTCGCGGCGGCCGTGGTCAGCGAATCGTTGCCGCCGCGGCGGAAAGGTTGAATCAACGCGGCCGGGCGGCTTCGCCGCGCAGCCCCTCCCGCCCCTCGCTGCCGATGTGAATCGTCTGGTCGCCGACTTGGACGTGGAACAGGTCGTCCAGCGGCTGGTGGCTGAGGATGCGGACGACCGCACCCGGCGTCAGCCCAAGCGATTGCCAACGGACCAACCGCGCCGGGTTGTCGTCCTGCACTTCGCGAATGACTACTTCCTGCCCGGCAGCGAACTGACTGAGCGGAAGCAGTTCGCGATGCCGCAAATCGCCTTCCACCGACGGAATCAAATGGCCGTGCGGGTCTTCCAGCGGTTCGCCCAGGTGGCGGGCCAGGGCCGCCTCCAGACGCGGCGAGATGACGTGCTCGAGGGCGTCGGCCTCGGCGTCGACCTCGCTCCAATCCATGCCGAGCACGCGCGTGAGGAACAGTTCGACCAGGCGATGACGGCGGATGACGCGCCGGGCCGCGGCGATCCCTGCTTCGGTCAAACGAGCGCCGCGCCGCGCTTCGTAACGGATCAATTCGGCTTCGGCCAAGCGCTTGAGCATGCCGGTGACGGACGGCACGCGCACCTTCAGCCGGGCGGCAATGTCGACGGACGCCACGGTCTGCTCCGCGCCGCCCAAGGCGTGGATGACCTTGAGATAGTCCTGCACGGCGGGAGTGAGCTGCACGCTCATGGCGTCATTATAGCAACGCCCACGTGAGCCAGAGAGCGATGCCAAAGCCGAGCCGCAACATCGTTTGCGTGGCGAGCCACCACAGGTTGTAATGCAACAGTTGGCTGATCTGCACCAAGGCGTGCCGCACTTGTTCGTCCACCATCTTGCGCGGGTTGAAAAAACCGAAGGTGGCCACCCTGACGACGTGGGCCACCGGCGACCGCAACCAGAACTCGGCCTGATCGAACTGCTTTTCCAGTGCGACCCGATCCACGACGCCGACGCTGATGACGCCCCACAGGTCGAAGGCGACCATGGCGCTTCCCAGGGGGACAAGGTACAACAGCGTCGGCCAGCGTTGCCAAAGAAAGTCCAAATCAAGACGGCGGGGCGGCACAGCGGCGTCGGGCCAGAGAAACCGCGATGCCAGCAGCTGCACCAGCCACAACGCCAACGTCAACGCCAACGGGGCCACCGTCGCCCAGGTACAAAAAATGGTGCGGTGGCGACCAATTAACGCCACCAAGCGCGGCCACCGGCTTGGTCCGGCGTACGCCAATTTGACGATGGCCAGATACTGTTGCACGCGACGATAGGTGCTGGCGAACAACATGAGTGCCAAGTAGAAATCGAACAGCCGAACGAGGGGCAGTTGCCACACGGCACTCATGGCGCTCAAGCTGCGTACGCCGTATGAAACACGCCGCGCAGCTTACCAGCGAAGCGCGTCATCGTGTCTAATGGCGAACGCGGCAGGGTTCGCGACTCGCCGTGGGGACAAACCAGGAACCAGCCATCGGCGGCGGCGATCCAGGCGGCGATGTCACGGACATTCTCCAACTCCGGGGCATCGACCAAAACGAGATCGAAGCGCTGGCGCAATCGTCCGGCCAACCAGGCGATGCCTTCGGTGGCCAGGCCCTGGTTGGGTTGCCGGGGCAAGGCAGGTAAGACATGCAGCGCCGGCACCGCCGTGCCTAACACACAGTGTTCCAGCGCCGCTCGGCCCGCCAAGACGTCGTCCAGGTCGGCCTCGGGCGTGAAACCGAGCCGCGGGGCAATGCCGGGCCGTTGCAGTTGAGCATCGACCACGACCAGGCGCCGTTGGCTCCGCTGAGCGGCCGTCACCGCCAGGTTGAGCAAGACCGTCGTGGTGCCGACGTGCGGCTTTAGTCCGACGAAGACCAGCAACGGATGGCTGACTTCCGCGATGCCCGCGGCGAGGGTGTTCCATAAACCGGCGTATTGCTTGCTGATCGCATGCTCGGGCTGGTGATGAACGACGATTTCCCGAGCGATGGCGCTGGAGTCGATCCGCGGCCCGGTCCACGGTTCAAAGGTGACCGCCAACGGGCGTGGTTGAGCGACTTGGGCGAGGAGGGACGAGTGCGCCAGGGCCTGCTCGGTGCTGGGATGGGGCGGCTGTTTGGCCTGCGCCGGGTGGGCGACGGCCAACACTTCCGCCGAGCCTTCCAAAACCTTCCCCGGTCCGCCGACCTCGATAAACGGCACTTCGGCCTCGTCAAGCGCCCATTCCATCACGCATTCGCCGCTTTGCGCATGAGGCTTCGGGGCCTCGGCCGGCACTGCTCCCTGGGGCATTCCATAGCCGCGCTTCAGTGATTCGAGCATCCGAGCCATGCTGTCTCCTATGCCGACTTGCGCAGTTTCTTTTTTGCCTTGGGTTCCGTCTCCACCGGCGCCGGCGATGCCACCGCCAGCAGATCGTCGGCGCCGCCGTGGTCCGTCGGCAACCCGATTGCGGCCAGCGCCTCGATAGCGACCTCGACGTCGATGCGGTCCATGGCCGCGGCGTCGGCCAACACCAAGGCATGGTGGGCGGCTTGGTTCAGCAACCGCGGAATGCCGTGCGTGGCCCGCGCCCGGGTCCCAACGCCGGCCTCGTCTTTTATTTTTTCCGGATTGCCTCCCGCCAGCCGGATGTGATGGCGGAGGTAATCAAACGACTCTTCCACACTCAGCGGCCCCAGGTGGACATGGACAGCCAGACGTTGCTTCCACGGCGTCATTTCCGGCAGCTTCAAGGTAGCCGCGATCGGCGTTTGCGCCAGACACACCACTTGGAACGCCTTTTCCGACCCCGCCTCCAGATTGCCCAGCAGCCGTAGTTCCTCCAACAAATCGGGACTGAGGTGCTGAGCTTCGTCGATGACCGCGACCGTGCGGCGCCCCTCGCGGCAATGGTTCAGCACTGCTTCGGTCAGCCGAAGCCGCAAGACCTGCTCCGTCCCGTCAGCATACGGCAGTCCCAGATCAAACAACAGGGCCTGGAGAAGAGCGGCGCGGTCGGCCAAATGGGTATTCGTGATAAACGCGGTGACCACGTTGTCGCCGAGCCGCTCGAGCATGAGTTGGCCCAGCAGCGTCTTACCGGTGCCCGGATCACCGGTCAACAGCGCCAGGCCTTCCTTGTCGCGGATGGCACGCACCAGCGGCGCCAAGGCTGTTTCGTGCGGCGTCGCCGGGTAGTAATACGCGGTGTCCGGTGTTGTGGGAAATGGCCGGTGCTTCAGACCGAAACGTTCTTCCGCCACGAGCAGCCCCCCTCTTGTTGGGAGCAGATTGAACCCTCTACTTCCCATTCGGTAGGAGCAGTCCGCAAAGTTTAGCGATGCGGAAAAGTTAAACCTGCCGACCGCAGTATGGAGGCAAATCGTTCCGGCCTCAGTCGGCAGACCAAGTCGCTGACGCAGTAACCGCTGGGCTAGACCCACAAGCGCAGGCGCTGGCGCAGATGTGCCGGCAATCGGCTTTCCACGAGGCGGTGTACTTCCTTGGCGTGGTAGCGCGTGCTGTAGTGGGCGCAGATGATGACCTCATTCTTGAATCGGTCGGCGCGATCGAGAAAATCATCGAGGTGCATGTGGCCGAACTTATGGATCTTTTCGCGCCGATGGTTGGGGCGGATGAAACTCATTTCGGTGATGAGGATCTTGGCCTCGTAGACCGGCGGATAGTTATCGAGGCCGGAGGGGCTGGTGTCGCCGGTGTAGGCCACCAAGGGGATTCGCACTTCGCGGGTCACTTCGACACCCGAGAGCCGCAAGTCGCGGATCTGCTCGCCGGGCAGGCCGTGAAATTCTTCCTTGAGCTTATGGCGACGATCCCACACCAGGTAGCCGACCGACGGGATCGTGTGCGTGGTGCCGAAAACGGTGACGACGTGTTCGCGCGACAGGGCGATTTCGTGGCCTGGAGCCACGCCTTGCAGTTCGCACGCCATCCGGCCGCGATCCAGGCGCTGCATCACCATCAGCAGGCGGCGGACGTCTTCCAGGGCCGGCTCGGGAAGATAGATGCGCGGCGGCTCCATCTTCATCATGCGGCGGCGGGCAATGTACACCGGCAGGGCGGCGACATGGTCCAGGTGCGTGTGCGAGACGAACCAGGTCGGCGTGCCCATGAAGTCCCAGGGTTGGGCACCGAGGTCGAACCCCAGCTTCAACTCGGGAATCCGCCAGTACGTTTGGACCGCCGCCCGGGAATACCCCTCGACGGTCAGGCCGGCGTGGTGGTGGGTCAGAATCGGCGCGTTGTCGACCATGGAAATTACTTGGGCCCTGCGTTCTTCTTTTGGAAGTCGCCGGCGCGGATGATGACTATCCTCCCCGGGGAGAGATGCGTTCGCAGGGCGCGATTGACGTCTTCCACTTGCAGTGCGGCGATCTTTTTCTCCAACTCCGCGTAATAAGTAAACTTCCGATCGAGAAACAGACTCTGTTGCAACATTCCCGCAAGGGCCGAGTCGTTGCCGCGTTTGACCGCCATCTCTTGAATGTAGGCTTTCTTCGCCTCGGCCAGCTCCTGCGCCGAGACGCCCTCCTTCAACAGCTTGGTCAACTCCTCGATGGCGCCGTCATCGACTTTGTTGATGTTGAGCGGGTTGCAAATGGCCCCGATGCGAAAGACGCTGTAGGGGTTCTTGGCCTCCACTTGCAAGCCGGAGCCGACGCCGTAGCACAATCCTTCGTTTTGCCGCAGGCGCACGACCAGCCGCGATGTGAAGCTGCCGCCCAAGATATGGTTGCCGATGAGCAGGGCGGGGTAGTCCGGGTCGTCCCGCTTCATGGGGAAGGCCAGGCCGGCTACGTAAACCGCGTTTTCCTTGTCGGGCGTGTTGATCGACTCCTTCTTGTACGGCACTTTGGTGTTGGCGGTCTGGTCGATCATGGCGTAAGGCGTCTTGCTCGGCCAATCGGCGAACAGGTCGGTCAGTTGCCGCAGCACCGCCTCGGTATCGAAATCGCCGACGAGCGCCACTTCGCCGACGGCGCCGAGTTGCTCGCGATACAGACCCACCACGTCGTCGCGCGTCACCTTCTGCCAGCGTTCGAGCATTTCTTGTAGGGTCGGCTGATAGCGGACGTCGTCCTTGGGATACGGGTTGATGGTTCGACGAAACGCTTCCGCGGCGAGCGCTTGGGGGTCGGTCAGGCCCTTGGCAAGCTCCTGGAGGCGGGCGCGGCGAATCTCGTCGAATTCGTTCTCCGGGAAGGTCGGCTGCCGCAAAATCTCCCGAACAAGCTCCAACAGCGCCGCCACGTTGTCGCGCTTGCTCTGCCAGGTGATGGAAAGTTTCCCGAGATCGCTGTCGACGTTCAGCGAGGAACTGAGCTTGGCGAGGATGTCGTCGATCTCTTGACGCGAATGCTTTACCGTGCCGCGCGGCATCAACTCGCCGAGGATTTCGCAGGCGACGTTGCGGCCAGCCAAGGATTTCTCGTTGCCGAAATGAAGCGTGATGCCGCCGACGACGGTCTCGCCGCGCGTTTTCTTCGGCAACAAGGCGACCTTGACGCCGCTGGGCAAAATCACGCGGCGGAGGCGTGCTTCGATGTTGGCCGGGCTGATGTCGAATTTTTCTCCCTCGGCGATGGCCTTGCCGCCCTTGTAGTCCTTGAGCAGTTCGGCCAAGTCGGGGGCCTCGGGGATCAAGGCACGGGCCGGCTCGTTGGTCGGAATAAACAGGCCGACGGTCCGATTGGTCCGTTTGAAATACTTGGCGGCGACGCGATTGCAATCGTCTGCCGTTACTTTGGCCACGCGGTCGCGGTGCAAGAATAACAACCGCCAGTCGCCGGCGCCGATCCACTCGCTCAGCTCCAGACCGATCGTTTTGCTTTGGGCCAGGGATTGCTCGCGGAAGGAGAGGTACTTCTTGACGGCCCGTTCGACTTCTTCGTTGGTGAACGGCCTGGGAGATTCCACTTCCTTGAGAATGATGTCGCGGACTTCCTCAGGAGCGACCTGGGCTTCCGGATGGGCAACGATCTCCGTGACGCCGGGGTCGTGCCAGTTGGTGTTGCCGACGCTGACATCGGTGGCCTTCTTCGTTTCCACCAGGGCCTTGTACAGTCGGCCCGATGGGGCATCGCCCAAGACGAGATTCAACACCTCGCACACGGCGTTGTCGGGGTGGGCCGCCGCCGGAATGTGATACATGACGCCGACGACCGCCACTTTGCCCACGCGGCGCAAGACCACCGTGCGTTCGCCGTCCTGGGGCGGCTCCTCGGTATAGGTCTTGGGCAGGACGCGCGTGGGGCGCGGCAGCGGACCAAAGTGTTTCTCCATCAAGCGTATCGCCGTCGCCGGTTCAAACTTGCCCGTGATAATCAGCACGACGTTGTCCGGCTGGTAGTACTTGCGATAGAACGCTTGCAAGTTCTCGATCGGCACCCGTTCGATGTCGCTGCGATTGCCGATCGTCGACTTCCCGTAATTGTGCCATTCGAAGGCGACCGCCATCATGCGCTGATTGAGGATCAGATCCGGGTTGTTCTCGCCTTGCTCGAATTCGTTGCGCACGACCGTCAT
>JANWVS010000127.1 GCA_025056835.1 Gemmataceae bacterium
CCCCCGCCTGAGTTGACCAAGCCATAGGCCGTTGCCAGGAGAATCGCATCATGCGTCGCGCCGCCGTCGCCGCTGCCGTGTTGTTGACCAGCTACGTCGCTGTCATCATGGCTCAGCTGCCGACCGAGTTGAAAGGACATCAAGGACTGGTCTTCAGCGTCGCTTTCAGTCCCGACGGCAAGACGCTGGCCACGGCCAGTTTCGACGGCACGGTGAAGCTGTGGGACTTTCCCAGCGGCAAGGAGAGCGGCGTCCTGAAGTGTTTTGCGACCGATGACAAAAAGGGGGTCTACGCCGTGGTCTTTTCGCCCGATGGCACACTGATCGCGGCCGCCGGCGCCGACACCATCATTCGCGTCTTCGAAAAAGGCAAACCAAAACACGAACTCAAGGGCCACACCGGGATCGTCGGCGCCTTGGCCTTCAGCAACGATGGAAAAACCCTGGCCTCCGGCGCGGCTGACAAGGACGTGCGCTTGTGGGACCCGATCGGCGGCAAGGAACTGAAAAAACTCGGCAGCCACAAGGAATCCGTCTACGCCGTCGCCTTCAGCCCCGATGGCAACCTGCTGGCGTCGACCGGCAACGACGGCCTCATCAAACTCTGGGACGTCAAAGGCCAGAAGGAAATCAAGCAGCTTGAGGCTTCGGTGGAAAAACCGGTCTACGTCGAGGCCAAGAAAGAAGAAAAGAAGGAAGAGAAAAAGGACGAGAAGAAAGACGAAAAGAAGGACGCGAAAAAGAAAGAGGAAAAGAAGAAAGAGGAGCCGAAGGAGATTCGCGACGGCATCAATGCCGTGCTGTTTTCGCTGGACAACAAGCTCCTCTTTTCCGCCGGTTTCGACAAGCATCTCCGCATTTGGAGCGTCGCCGACGGCAAGGAAATCAACAAAATCGGCCCGACGCCGCACGACATCATGGGCCTGGCCCTGTCGCGCGATGGCAAGATGATCGCGGCCAGCGGCTATGGCGGCAGTCTCCACGTCTGGGACGTAGCCAGCGGCAAGGAGATCTTCCAGCATCAGCTCAAGGCCAGCGAACAGATCAAGAAGCTGGTGACCTACGGCATCGTCTTCACGCCCGACGGTAAGGCCCTGGTTACCGGGCACGAGAAAGACAACGCCGTTCGCATCACGCCGTTGCCGGCGCAATGAGCCGTTCGCGGCGCGCCAGACGGCGATGAATCAGGGCCATCGGCAAGCCGGCACCCATTGCCGTCGCGGCGTAGAACAAAACGACGAACAAGACCCCCGCATGCAGGTCCGAGGCGGACGCGTGCTCCCCCGGATGGTGACCGCCGAAAAGCGATGCCGTCAGCAGTAAAGCCAAGTTGATGTTGCGAAGGGTCGTTTCCATCCCGACACTCAGCCGATCGCGCCGCGGCAGGCGAAAAACCCAAAACGGCAACATCGCCAGTTGCCCACCGGCCACGCAAAAGACGATGATCGCCATGGGAACGAGCCAGCCATGCGAAGCCGGCTGAATACGACCGCTGCCCAAGGCCCCCGCGATCATCGCCGCCACCACGACGAAACCGCAACGGACCGACCAGCGCGCTACGGCGCGGCGGCTGCCGGGAGCGACTCGGCCCAGCACCATGCCGATCGTCAGGGGCGTCAGCAGGAATAGGGCCACGTCGGCGACAATCGTACCCACCGGCATCGTGAACTCCGGCGGCACGTGTCCGGTCGCGAGCCAACGGAGTGTCACCGGCACCGTCACCAAAGCCGCCAGGGTTGAAACGGCGGTCAAAGCGATAGACAAGGGGGCATTGCCCCGACCCAGGTACGTCAGCACCTTCGACAAGCTGCCCCCGGGCATCGCTGCCACCAGGATGGTCCCGACCGCGATCGCCGGTTCAAGTTGAAAGAGATGGTTGATCGCCACTGCCCAGAGCGGCAGGACCAGAATCTGGGCCGTGATCCCCAGCAAGAAGGAGAGCGGCTGGCGGGCGACCAGCAAGAAATCGGCGACGGCGAGATCGACCCCCATCGCCAGCATGAAGCAAATCAATTGGACCCGCGCGAACCATTCTTCATAGTCGGGATAATGTGCGAACATCAGCGACTCATCGCCGGCGACATACCCTTGTCAATACCGCCTCCTAGTATAGCAAATCGACAGCGCCAGTCAAAAGCTGGAGTCGACGCAGCGGGGCGCCGGCGGTGGTGTTCCCGTGCAAGCGATCGCAAGCCGAGCCTCTTCGCCGGAGGTGGTTGAGCCGATAAAAAAAGCCCACGGGTTGATCCCGCGGGCTTCGCCTCTTCTCCGGGTCGGTCAGGGCGACGTCATCCCGTGGCTGACGCCAAGGACCTTGGCCATCGGCGCCGTAGCAGAACGTGGGGCATCCGCGGGAGACGCGCTGACTGCCGATCCGGCCCCTGTGCTGGTGCCGAGCCGCAGGGCGATCACCAGCGACTTTCCTTCTCGTTCCACCCGCAACTCGACCGTATCTCCCGGCTTGTGATCCCACAGCGCCCGTTCGACGTCGAAGCGGTTGATGACGGCTTGTCCCGCGACGGTGCGCACATGGTCGCCGGGCTGGAGAACGGCTTCCCCCTCGCAAATTCCCTGAAACGCCTTGACGACGACGCTTTGACGCTCGCCGGTCTCACCCGCCAGTTTCTCGTCAAAGACGAGGCCGTGGTTGACTTGGGCGAAGGCCTCGGCGCTGAGCAATCGACTGAGGACTTCCTTGATTGTGTTGGCGTTGATCGCGAAGGCGATTCCCTGGGCTTCATTGCGAATGGCCACGATGATACCGATCAACTCCCCGTTGATGTTGAACAAAGGTCCGCCCGAGTTGCCCGGGTTGATCGAGGCAGTGATTTGAATGATGTCGCGAAGTTCGTCCTTGGCGGGGCGGATTTGCCGTTTGAGACCGCTGATGTAGCCGGTCGCCAGCGAATTATCGTAACCATAGGGGTGGCCGATGGCGGCAACCAGTTCGCCCACCATCAGGTCGTCGGTACGCACCAGCCGTTGCGCCCGCAGCTTTTTCGACGTTTTGATTTCCACCGCAGCAAGGTCCCATTGGCGACGAGCGAACTTGACTTTGCCGGTCACCTGCGTGCCGTCGTGCAGCGTGACGCAGGGCGTGTCGCAGTCCTGGACGACATGCCAATTGGTAATGATCCAGCCCCGCTCATCGACGATCACGCCCGTGCCGATGTTCGGCTCGCCGCCGCGCCGATCCGGCGCCGTGATTTTGACGACCGAAGGCAAATTCTTGTGATACAACTCCGTGATGGGATTGCGTCGAGCGAAAGGGTTGACGCCGTTGGCGCCGCCGATGCCCACCAGGAGGGATAGAATGGCTCCGCCGAGGAGAGTCAGCCGCGCGGGTGATAGCCTCATGGCCGGTATCCTTTCGGCAGCCTGGCGATCTCCGAGTTCCGTCGTGGAGACCCATGGCTTTCCGCCCCCGTCTCGCGACGGGTTTAGCTTTGTCGAGGATAATTCGAGAACGCGTTTGGTAGCCGATCGCAGTCCTGCTGGGGCCACCGCTCGCCCGTCTACTTTGACTGTAGCTCACATTTTCGCAACCGGGTGGGAAGATAACGATTTTTTCTGGGGCAGCGATCGTGCGGGCTGGCCGGCTGTCAGCCGGCCTGCTCAAAAGGGAGCTTCGGCATGTTGTAGTAGACGCAACGATTGCGCCCGGTCCGCTTGGCATCGGCCAACGCGCTGGCGGCGAGGTGCTTCAAATCGTCATAGTCGGCGGCAATACCGGCATCAGCCACTGCAAAGCCGATGCTCACGCGAACGTAGATCGGTTCGTCTTTGTAAGTAAATTCGGTGTTCTCGATGGTGGTACGGATGCGTTCGCCAAGAACGATCGCACCGGACATGTCCGTTTCCGGAGCAATGAGGAGGAATTCCTCTCCCCCGATCCGACCCAGCAAATCGACGGTGCGCAACGAACTGCCGAGCGCCTTGGCCAAATCGACCAGTACCTTGTCGCCGCCGGGTAGTAAGTACCGCTCGTTGATCGCCTTGAAGTGATCGACGTCGATCAAACCAATCGTCAGGGGGCTGGGGTAGCGCTCGCGCCGCCGCAGTTCTCGTTCGGCCAAGCGGTCCATCGCGCGGCGATTGGGCAGTCCCGTGAGCGGATCGGTGAGAGCCAGTTTTTCGAGCATTTTGTTTTTCTGCTCGAGTTCGTGGTTTAGCTCCTCGAGTTCCTTGGTGCGCTGGTCCAGTTGCCGCGTCCGTTCGGCCACCCGCCGTTCCAGTTCTTGATTGAGCGTCCGCAGCTGCTCGTTCACCTTCCGCAATTCGTTCATCAGTTGCTCGTTGCTTCGCTCCAGGATGAACGAGCGAGCTGCGCTGCGAAGCGTTTCCTGCAACTCTTCGGTGTGCCAGGGCTTGGAGATGTAGCGAAAGACCTGTCCGCGATTGATCGCCTCGACCGCTTCCTCCAATTCCGCGAAGCCGGTCATCAGCAGCCGTACCGTCTTGGGATGGTGCTTTCGCACCCATTCCAGCAACTGCACCCCCGACATTCGCGGCATCTTCTGATCGGTGAGAATAATGTCGATCTCGCGATGCGCAAACTGCCGCTGCGCCGCCTCGGGGTGATCCGCAGTGATCACGTCGAACTCGGGCGCCAATAAGGCTGCCAAAGTGGCGAGGATGTAAGGCTCATCATCGACCACCAATACCGAGCATTTGGTTTTCGTCACGACGGAACCTCAAGCGTACACAGACCCCGGCGTTTGGGGCAGTGAAAGCTCTTTCGAACAACCATACATCACAACTCCCCCCCAGACAAACAACCCCGCGACACCGGGATTAAGATTTTATTACAAGGAGATTACAAAACGGCGGCAGACTCGGCCTTAAGTTGAGAGAGATTATTCCATTATGACGGAGCTGGATCGTTGGAAACGTTGGAGCTCTTAACTGTTCATAAGTTCATATACAAGATATACAACCTCACTTATTCTACCCAAAGTTCTGAGATTGTTGTTCAGTAAACCCCCAACAAGCGCCGCAACGCTGGTACCAGCGGAAGCGTCACCACCAAATAACCGACTAGCCAACCCGGTAACCACGGGTCTATACCGGGGATGCCGAGGAGGGTCACTGGGCGAAGCAGCACTTCGGTCATGATCGGTACACCCGGTCGGATTTCACCGGCATCGGCACTTACCGACAAAGGTGGAAGATAGCGCGACTGGCCTACGAGCAACTCATGTACGAAAGTATACTCGCGCCAACGAACGCACAGTCGGTAAGGTTCCGGACGCGGTGCGACTTGGAGATGCCAGATTGCCTCGGCGTCGGTCGGTGTCTCCTCGGCGGTCCGGAACGTCACTGTTGCCCAAAAACGATCCCAACGGGTCACTTCCGGCGTTTGGCGGCGGACCGATTGGACCCAGCCGTTGACCGCGTGAACACCCGGCTGCGGTACGAGATGGATAACGTCCTCGTCCGCCGAAAGCGGAAGATACGCCTTGAATTGAAGCACCTCATCGCCGCGTGGCGGATAGTAGCCCAAGCGCTGGTAGGCCCACGTTGCCAACAGGGCGATCGGAACCAAGACAACCAAGAGCGGACCAAGCTCGGCTTTAAGTTTGAGCCATTGGACCTGCGACTGCGTGGTTTTGAGACGGCCCAACCAGTCAACGTCCTTGGCGGCGCGGGCCTGCCGCAGCAAAAGCTTGAGCCGGCGCTGGTCCGCCGCGGCCCGACGTAAGCGATCCTGGTTGGTCGCGGCGACACGGGCCAGCGTCATCACTGCGGCCGTGAGGACGCCGACAGCGACGACCGCAGCCCAACGCGGCAGCCACAGCAGCCAGCCCAACGCGAAGTCGAACACGGCCAAGATCAGGTCGTTCAGGAGGGAAAACGTTTCCGACACAGCATATCTTTCGCAGCAACAACGCAGTGGATCGGTGATGACAATGATTCCACCAGGCGATCGGGAAGCCCCATCAAGGCGGGGCCGTCGCCGAAGTTTGCTGGCGGCAAACTTGTTCGGGGAGTTACTATAACGGTATGACGGCCGACGCAAATTCCAAGGGCGCGCCGACGCCCAACCAGCTGATCCGTGCGGCGCGCGCCGGCGACTCGACGGCCCTCGGGGCGCTGTTGGAGCTTTATCGCGCTTACCTGCGGCTGCTGGCGCGTGTCGAAGTCGGACGGCGCTTGCAAGGCAAGCTCGATGCTTCGGACCTCGTCCAAGACACGTTCGCCGAGGCGTATCGCAACTTCCGCCTGTTCCGCGGCGATCAAGAGCCTCAGTTCGTGCAGTGGCTGCGGCAGATTCTCGCCGCTCGGGCGGCCAACCTGGTCCGACATTACTTGGGCACGCGGGCGCGGGACGTGCGGTTGGAACAGGACTTGAATGCCTCCTTGGACCACTCCGCGCGGCTGCTCGGTGCCGAGTTGGCCGGCTCGTTGACTTCGCCCAGCCACGCTGCCAGTCGGCGCGAGCAAGCCGTCGTCCTCGCCGAAGCGCTGGAGCGTCTTCCGCCGGATTATCGTGACGTGATCGTTTTACGCAACTTGGAAGAGCTGACGTTCCCTGAAGTGGCTCGACGCCTG
>JANWVS010000128.1 GCA_025056835.1 Gemmataceae bacterium
ATACTCACCATGCACCGCATCGTTCGCGAGCAGGCCCGCAAATACGCCTTCGATTGGCGCGACGAACCGCTGGTTCGCTGTCGGCCCGGCGAAAGCGTCGAAATCGAAACCTACGACGCCTCGACCGGCTATTTCCAATCCTCCGCCGACCACGCCATTCCCAGCAAACGGCCCGGCTTCGATCGCGTCCCGCCCTTGGCCAATCCGATCGGCGGACCAATCTACATCGAAGGGGCCGAACGCGGCGACACGCTGGTGGTGAGCATCGAAGAGATCGTCGTCGCTTCCTATTCCTGGATCGCCATTGGACCGCAGCGCGGCCCGTTGGGGACATCGACTCGCTGGCCGGAGTTGAGCAGCACCTACACGACCAAGATTTTCCCACACACCCCTGGCCCCAGCGGCACCACGCGCGACGGCACCCTGCATTTCAGCGACAAGCTCTCCTGGCCAATCACGCCCTTCATCGGCACCTTCGGCGTCGCCCCCGATCGCGAAGTGACCACCAGCCTCGATGGCCAAGGAGAATGGGGCGGTAACCTCGACATCCGCGACGCGGCTCCAGGCAACAAGTTGTACCTCCCCGTTTTTCACCCCGGCGCGCTCTTTTACCTCGGCGACGTCCACGCCAGTCAAGGCGACACCGAGTTCACCGGCACCGCCGCGGAAACCATGGCCACCACCCGCGTCCGGTTCGACCTGGTCAAGGGCCGGCGCGTGCCGTGGCTCCGCATCGAAAAACCCGGGGCCATCATCGCCGTCCACGCCAGCCGCCCGCTCGAAGTCGCTGTGGAAACGGCCACCTGCCACCTGATGGATTGGCTCATCACCTCCTACGGCTTCACGCCGACCGACGCCTATTGTTTGGTCAGCACCTGCCCCGATTTTCGCATCAACGTTTATCAAATGTGCAAGATCCGCCACCTGAGCTTTGTCGCCGGCGCCGAGCTGCCGAAAAAGTATCTGCTCGGCTGATCGACGTTGCTCGACACAGTACCCCGCCGCGACCCGGTGGACTTTACAGGCTTTGTCGGCCTCGCTAGAATTCCTCCAGCCCTGTCGTGTGCGCGTCGCGATCTTGGGGAGAGGTGGCTGAGTGGCCGATAGCGCCGGTTTGCTAAACCGGTGTAGGGAGTCAAATCCCTACCGCGGGTTCGAATCCCGCCCTCTCCGTTAGTCGGCAGCGGCTTGTCGGCGCCATGTCCTTAAGACGAGCCAGGCACGACTTGGCCGCGGCTGGCAGCCTCAATGCCGAGTCGCTGGCTGGCTGGAGTTGAGCGGAAAGGCAGCGGCTTCGTCGCGCCGCTTCCGCCGCGGCACGTCCCCGGGGAGACACGCCCCACTTCGCAACTCGGTCGAGTGCAACTCTATCGAGTCGAAATTCGACTTTCGTGAGGACCTTCGGTCGTCGGACCAAGAGCATCGTCCGTGGGAGACGTCCTTGGTGTGTCAAGGCTCGGCGCTCGTCGGGTCATGGCTTGGCACCTCAATCGGATGGGGTTCTTGACGACGCCCGGGGCCTCGACGTCAAGCGAGCGCGAGGATTTCACGGGCGCAGTTGTTGCCGACAACAAGGATTGCTCGGCGATTGACGGCGCGGCAAAGGTTCGGCGGCCAAGGAACTTGCGCCTAAGACGGCCCCGCCGGTGTCTTCTCGGTTACACTTGCCTTGTGCCTTCCTGCGACCTGAAAGGTCTGTTCCCATGCTTCGCTTGGCCAAGTTCTCGTTGATTATGGCATTGCTCGTGCTGCGGTTCTACGCCGATCGAGCCGCCGCGCAACCAGCGTCGTCGCCGACCACGTCGCCCGCGCCGAAGTCGCTTCCGCCCGTGCCCGCGGCCTTGGCCGGCATCCTCGGACCATCTAACCCTGCCACGATCACCGTACGGTCGTCGCCGCCGCTCCCCGCGGCTCCACAGGAGGCTACAACGGCGACCGGCTCGGTGGTGCTCAAACCTGCCAGCCGTTCACCGGCAGCCGCTCCGCAGCAGGCGGAACCCTTGGCAGCGCCCTCCAAAACGGTTGGTCGTGGAGTTGTTTTCGTCCTTGACGGTTCGGGGCGGATTCGCTTGATGACGGATGATCTCCAAGCGGCGGTGGCCCACGCCGGCTTGTCTTTGGAAGTGCGCGAGTTCGACTGGTCGCACGGCGTCGGTCGCGTCTTTGCTGATTTGCGGAATCGTTGGCATCACGACGCGCAAGGCGCACAACTGGCCGCGACGCTGGTCGCCGAACGGAAAGACGATCCCCAAGCGCGGCTGTACGTGGTCGCACACAGCGCTGGGGCCGCGGTGGTCCTGGCAGCCGTTGATCGTCTCCCGCCGAAGACGCTGCAACGAATCATTTTGCTGGCGCCGGCTGTATCGGCGGGGGTCGACTTACGGCCTGCCTTGAAAGCGACCCGCCAGGGCGTTGATGTCTTTTACAGCTCCTTCGATCTTATCGCCCGCGGCTTGTCTCTGACCGGCACGACCGATGGTAGCACCGCCGCTTCTGCGGGGGCCACGGGATTTTCTAGTCCGACCGACGACAGCTCCGCGGCGCTGCGGCAGTATCCTTACACTTCCGAAATGGCCGCGACCGGTCATCGAGGCGGTCATTATGGCTGGACGAAGTACGGCTTTCTTCGCGACTATGTGGTACCCCTTCTCGACGGCGCCAGGTGAAGCCGCCGCGGCCTTACAACGTCCGCCCGGCCCCAGGGCTGTTCGACTGTGCCGGAAGGCCTTTTACGTCGGTCCTAAACCGACTCGGCTCTTTATAAATTAACGACGTGCTCGTCAATCGAGCGGCCCTGTCGAACGCCCTGGCCCGGTCCAAGTCAGGTAAACCACGTTGACACGACCGCTGAGTTGTGCAAACTTAAAGAAACCCCACCTGGATCGTTTCTCCCATGGCGACGCTGTCCCGACGTCAGTTGGCACGAGCCTGTCAGATCTTTCTCGATTTGGCCTACCCGGGAGGGCCGGAGACGATCCCACCACGAAAGCGGCCCTACTACAACATCGACGTCAACGGCCGCATCGACGATTATCTCACGCCGGCACCGCTGGCCAAGGGGATTTGCGAAAAGATCGGTACAGCGGGCTACTCCTTTCGGCTGGGCAGCAGTTGGTATCCGCACCTGAAGTTGCGGGTTCAGCACGTGAAGCGCAACGGCATCGATGCGTGCGTTTTCTCGGTTGACACGCACGATGCCTTTTGGCCGGAAAATGCCCCGCCGCCCGCGGACCACCCCGACGCCGCTCATTGGCGTGCGTTGCAAATGGCCAACAGCGAATTAAAAAGGAAAATCGAGACGGCGTGGGAACAAGCCGGGTTACTGACTCACGCCGGTTTGTTGCGCCAGGAACTGGCGGGGACGTCTCTACCGCAAGATCCACCGAGTCCCGTCCCGGCAGAGCGCGGGCTTGGGGACAATACGTGACGCACCTTCCCGGCCCACGCCAACAGCCCATCCGCAGGCGGCGGCCACGCATCAGGGCTGCGCGAGCAGTCCTCCTCGGCCGGCGCGGCCGCGCTCAGCGGCGGGTTTCGTATTGCTTGCCCGGCTGTTTGTGCCGCTCGTGTTGTTCAATCAACCGCCGCGCCAGGTCGGCGTCCTTGGCAGCCACTTGCACCTTGATTTCAAAGGCGGTCAAACCGGCTTCGCCTGCCTGGTTTATGCCATCGAGCATGCAGCGGATGCCGTCGGCCGCCAGCGAGTTCTTGATAATCTCTGCCTTGATGGGATCCGAGAGCGTAAAAACGGTGACCGGTTCGTTGATGTCCATGGCGGACTCCTCAGCTCTAGTAATAAAGTCGCGGGCCAAGGGCGAACCACTGCACCCGGCGTGCCAGTCGTCGGCACAGCTTCGGTAATTTCCGCATACCTTCGCGCCGCCGCCGAAGAAATCAAGGTGACTCCGCTTCACCGTCGCCGCCCGTCGGCGGCTTATCGTTTAGAATATATTGTCCCAATCGCACACCCAGCGCGCACCTACTCGAACAGGAAACGAGTCTCGCCATGCGAAGCTTTATCGCGGGCTTGTGCTTGCTGGGCGCGCCAGCCCTGGCCTCGGCTCAAGTCTTCACCGGCGGCGAATTCGAACGGCAGCTTCGTCCCGGTTATAACATTCCGTACGACGGACAACCGTGGTCGCACCGCTACGGCTACAGCACCGATATGAGCTATTTCTATCTGCACGGCAGCGGCTATCGGCTCAACTACCTGGAATACAACGACCGCGTCACGCGCGCGTTGCAAAACGGTTACGCGGTGCCGTTCGACCCGCGCTACGAGTTTCCAGCCCAGATCGGCGAAATCGTTCCCATGGCTCCCGCGCCGGAAGCGGCGGCGGTGGAGACGGCGCCGCCGCTCGTGGGCGGTCGACTCGGATTGGGTTTCGGCATTTTCCGCCGACGCTGAGGCGCGCACCCACCAAGCCAACCATCCGCAGCGACCGCGGGCGGTCATCTTGCAGGTCGTCGCCGCCGACTTAGAATTGCTAATGTGGACCGTCCGCGCTGGGTGTCGGCCGACGAGTTTCCTTCGCCGCGCCGTCCAGCGACTCGGGGACGGTGCCGCGGATGACGTTGCCGTGCAAGGGGCGGAGCTGCGATGGGGGGCCTGACGGAAGGAATCGGCGGCTGTCCGGCCGTAGTGCCGGTACTGATCGGCCCCCTCCAGGTCTTGCTGACGATCCTGCCGGGGTTGCTTCTTGCCCTGGGCGGCGGCGTGCTCGCCCTCCTGAAGCCGTCGGGGATGAAGAACGCCCTGCGGTTATTGTGGCAGCAGCGGCTGGCGGTCTTCTGCGTGCTGCTCGTGGGTGCGGCGCTGTACTTCGGCACGCGCCTGTTGTGGCCGACGGGCCAGGCCGATACCGTCACGGCTTCACAAAGCGGCGCCGATTGGCCGATGGCTCGTTTCGATTTGCGCCGCTGCGGGGTCGCGCCCGGCAGCCGCAGCCCCACGCGGGCGCAACTGGTCTGGTCGTATCAACAAGGGCGCGAATGGTACCTCGCCTCACCGGCGGTCGTGGGCAATCGCCTGTATATTGCGACCGCCGATGTCCGCCTTTCCAAGTCGGGAGCGATCCTTTGCCTCGATGCCGACACCGGCGCCCCGGTGTGGACGAGCAGCGTGCCGGACTACCGTCCCACCTTTTCCTCTCCCGTCGTGGTCGGCGACTACCTGGTCATTGGCGAAGGACTTCACGACACCCGCGACGCCCGGGTCATTTGCCTGGATCGCCGCGACAGCGAGAAGGGCAAAGTGGTCTGGACGTTTCGCACGGCCAACCACGTCGAATGCACGCCCGTGGTGGCCAACGGCCGCGTCTACGTCGGCGCCGGCGACGACGGCGTCTATTGTCTCGACCTTCAGCCCGATGCCGACGGCCAGGCCAAGGTGCATTGGCACAAATCGCCCGACCAGTTTCGTGATGCCGAGACCTCCTTGGCCGTCCACGACGGCAAGGTCTATGTCGGCTTGGGCAACGACGGCAAGGCCCTCGTCGTGCTCGATGCGCTCAGCGGCGCGGAACTGCACCGCATCGACATGCCGTATCCCGTTTTCAGTCCCGCCGCCATCGCCGACGGCAAGCTCTACCTCGGCATGGGCGAGGGAGATTATGTCAAGGACGGCGACGGCGGGGCGGTCGTGTGTCTCGACCTGGCTCGGCTCACCAGCGATTGGACGTTTGCCTTGCCGAAAACGGTCCTGGGGGCCGTCGCGATCAAGGACGATCGTCTCTACTTCGGCTGCGGCGACGGCCAACTGTATTGCCTGTCGCGCGCCGGCAAGCTCATCAAAGCCTTCGACACGCGAGCCCCGATCAAGACCTCGCCTGCCGTCACCGACGAACACGTCTTCGTGGTCAACAGTGCCGGTGTCCTCTACGCTTTGGATCGCCATAGTCTCGAACCGGTGTGGGACTATCGGCTGGCCGCCAGCGATTTGTTCATCAGTTCGCCGGTGGTGGCTCGGGGCCACGTCTATGTCGGCACGCAGGCGGAGGGGCTGGTCTGCGTGGGTCAGCCGCCGACAACGCAGCGCACACCGCAATGGGCGGCGCCGTTGGGGGGCGCGGGCGTCGCCGGCAACAGCGACGGTTCTTCGCTCCCCGACGAAGGTGAAATTCATTGGGTCTACGGCGGCGGCCGCGGGGCGAAGGTGGCCGCTCCGGTCGCGGTCTGGGAAAACCACCTGTACGTCCCCTTGGCCGACACCGATCGGCCCGGCATCGACTGCCTGCCCTTGCCGAAGGAACGGCGCGAGCCGCCCCAGGCCCTGTGGCATTTCCGCACCGACGCCGGCGTCTGGTCGAGTCCCGTGGTGTTGGGAAAAGTCGTCGGCGCTGTCGATGGCCGACCCGGGGAGACGCGAACACTCTACCTGATGGATCGGGATTGGGGCGTTCTGGTGGCCCGGCAGCCGGTGGCGGCGGAGGCCACGGGCTTGCTGACCACAACCGGCCATCAGTTCCTCGTCCAGGACCAGGCCGACGTGCTCACCAGCCTCGACCCGGCGGGCCGCCGGCAATGGAACGCCGTCGTCGG
>JANWVS010000129.1 GCA_025056835.1 Gemmataceae bacterium
GCCGTGAAGTCCGTCAAATAGCCGGAGAGGCTGAGCAGATCGCGGTCCTTTTCCCAGAGCCAATCGGGCAAATTGCGCCCGGTGAAGTCGATTAGCGGACCACCGATCAAGGACAGATTCTGGCGGTCGCACCATTCCACCAGGGCGTCCGCCTCGTGCCAGTCGCGCTGTCCTTCGGTCGCTTCGATTCGCCCCCAGGAGAATTGCAGCTGTGCGGCATTGAAGGCCCTTTGGAAGTCGCCGGCCAGTTCGTCGGACGGCGATGCCGCCAGGCCGCAAGCCAGCCAAGTTTCCAAACGCGACTGGCGCAAATGCCGTACCTGGTAGACCTGCTCGATGTACGCCTCGACCAGTTTCTCAGCCGCGGCCATGCCGAAGCTGATGGCCGTATCGGCTTCGGTCAGGGCCTCCAGGGCTGGCAGTTGGGCCACGGCTTTGCCGAATCGCAGGGTGGCGTCGCGGATCTTCTGGCTTAGCGACTCCGTCAACAACAGGCCGCCCATAACCCAGTCGGCTGTCTGGCTGCGCAAATTGTTGATGGTACCGCGGGCCAATTCGATCGGCAAGTAATACGGGGTCAGCCGCTCCATGAGCGTCGCCGTCGAAAGCATCAGCCGCCCTACGCCGTTGACTTGCCAAGGAGTGTGCAAGGCCCCGCTTTCTTCGACACGACGGTGAACGATCAGTTGGTGATCGTCGATGATCGCCTGGCTGGGATAGGGCATTCCCTCCTGACCGCCGGCCACGCTGGCGCGTTCAAGCTCTGCCAGCACGTCGTCCGGCAAACCCGGCGGTAGGTGAAACAGCATCGTCCCCATGGTCGCTTGTTTTACAATGTCGGGCTGGTCGGGCCGCGACACAGGTTCGTCCTCCAGGGCGAGTCATTTCGTGCCGAACCCTGTGGCAAGGGGCGGCAATCGCCGCGGCACCGCTCGCCGGATGAATCGGCTAAACAACGGCAAGCCATCGGGACCGATTCGAATCGGCGTTTCACCGCGCAGCAAGGGCGCAACGTAGGTCCGCAGGCCCTGATTGATTCCCGTGCCGGCGGCATCAAGCCATTCGCGCGGCAACGGTCGTACCCCATTGGCCACCACCGCCAAGTCGACCAGCCCCGGCTCACAATGGTAGGGATCGTTGCTCAAACGATTAAGGTTGACCATTTTGCCGCTGACCCCGACCGCCGCTTGGCGTACCGCCTCCCGACCTGATTGGTACGCCTCGTCGCTATCGGTCTTCGACGCGAAATGAATCGCATTGCGCTGGCACGTGTCTAGTCTATTGTATCGCGCCTTGAGGCCTAGTTCGGACTTGACCAAGCGGCTCAAGTATCGTCCGGCCCCGCCCAGCTGCCGATGCCCAAACTGATCGACTTCGTCGTCCGCCGCCAGGTACTGCCCGGTTTCGTCTTTGACCCCCTCGCTGACGACGACGTAGCAATATCCCAGTCGGCGATAGACCGTGCGGACGTCATCGAGAAACTTCGACCGACTGAAGGTGATTTCGGGGACGTAGATCAAATGCGGAGCTTCGTCGGGGTGGCGTTGCGCCAGGCCCGTGGCCGCGGCGATCCAACCCGTGTCGCGGCCCATGGCTTCGGTAATCACGACCTGGTCGAAGGTGGACATCGCTTCGAGATCGCGTCCGGCTTCCATCACGCAAGCGGCGAGGTGCTTGACCGCGCTGCCGTAGCCGGGGCAGTGATCCGTCCCCAGCAAGTCGTTGTCGATGGTTTTGGCGATGCCGATGACGCGCAGCGGATACCCTTGGGCTTGCGCCAGGCGATGGACCTTGTCGGCGGTGTCCATCGAGTCGTTGCCGCCGATGTAAAAGAAGTAGCGAATGTCGTGGGCATCGAAGACTTTCAACAAGCGCTCGTAGTTGTCGCGGTGGGTGTCGAGCGGGCCGAGCTTAAAGCGGCACGAACCGATGGCGGCGGCCGGCGTCGCGCGCAACAGGGCAATTTGCTCGGGCGGCTCAGCGCCGAGGTCGAACAGGTCTTCGTGAAGAATTCCCAGGATGCCGCGATTGGCGCCGTAAACCGCTGTGATGAGGCCGCGCAACTCCAAGGCTGCCTCGATGACGCCGCAGGCGCTGGCGTTGATGACGGCCGTCGGGCCTCCCGATTGCGCGACGACGGCGTTACCGGTGAGACTGCTCATGGGGAACCACGCTGGGAAGGGAAGCGGTTCTTCCTCAACTTTACGAAAAACCCCGCCGGGGGGCGAGATCGTGCGCCGGAAACTCCACATGGCCGAGGCCCGACGCGGTGGTAGAGTAATGGCGCTGCTTCGTTGGACCCAACTACCTCGCGCTAGGACCTCTTCATGACCAGCCCCGATGCTGCAAAACCAACGCGCGTTCGCTACGTCGTCCTGGTCTTGGCTATCTTGATTGCCGTCGTTCTTTATGTCGATCGCTATTGTCTCAGCACGGCCGACCGTGCGGTAAAAATCGACCTGGTGCTGACCGAGCAAGAGGTGTCATTGATCTTGGGGGCGTTTTTCTTCACCTACGCGCTGAGCCAGATCCCTTTCGGCATACTGGCGGATCGCTACGGCCCGCGGCGGATGTTGGCCTTGTACCTGGTCGCCTGGTCGGCGGCGACGGCACTGCTCGGCCTGGCCGGGGGTTTTGCCAGCTTGCTGGTGTTGCGCTTCACTTGCGGGCTGTTCGAGGCTGGTGCTTTTCCGGCCTGTGCCGGGATCATCAAGCGATGGATCCCGTACCCTCGCCGCGGCTTGGCGAGCGGCTTGGTGTCGCTGGGAGGACGGCTGGGGGGCACGATCACGCCGCTGCTGACCGCCCTGCTGATGGTCCGCCTCGCCGGCTGGCACGAACCCTCCGCGGCCCAGCAGACGTACCAGGCCGCGACGGTCATCGCCACGGCCGCGCCGAGCCTTGACCGGGCACATCTGCCAACGACGGCTGTCGCCGCCGCCCTATCGACCACCTCCACGGGCAGCGGCTGGCGTTCCGCGGTGGTTCTTTACGGCTTCGCCGGCTTCGTTCTGGCCGCGGCGTTTTGCTGGCTTTTCCGCGACAGCCCCCGCGAACATCCGTGGTGCAACGCTGCCGAGGTTGAGTTCATCGCCCGCGGCGACCCCACGCCGTCGCACCAGCACCGCTTTGCCGCGGTCGGCCCCTTGTTTCTCGGTGTTGTCAAAAACCTCAGTCTGTGGTACTGCTCGGTGGTTCAGTTCGGCATCAACTTCGGCTGGGTCTTCCTCATCACCTACCTCAACCGCTATCTTCAGGAAGTCCATGGCGTGCCGATCGAAACGCGTGGCGCTATGAATTCGCTGGTGATGGGCCTAAGCCTACCGGCTCTCGTCCTGGGCGGGTGGTTGACCGACCGAATGACGCAGGTTTTTGGCCCGCGCTGGGGCCGCTGCTTGCCGATGGCTCTGACGCGCTTGGTGTCGGCCCTGGCGTTTCTCGCGGTGCCTTGGTTGGACGAGGTGTGGGCCATCGTGCTCTGCTTCGGTGCCGTGGCCTTTTTCAGCGACTTGGGGGTCCCGGCGATTTGGGGCTACGTCATGGACGTGGGCGGGCGCAACGTCGGCTTCGTTTTGGGCTGGGGCAACATGTGGGGCAACCTCGGGGCCGCCGTTTCCCCGGTGATTCTCAACGAATTGGTCACCCATTTCTCGCAAGGCAGCGCCGACGCTCGACAGGCTTGGGACGCAGTCTTTTTCGTCTACGGCGCCGTGTTCGTCGTCATCGGTCTGATGTCGTTGGGAGTCGATGCGACCAAACGAGTGGCCGCCGAGCCGCCGCCGCTTGCGACGGAGCCGGCATGAACTACGTCGTGTTGAGCTTGTTGTGCCTGATCGCCGTCGTCGGTTACGTGCAGCGTGTCGGTCTCAACTCGGCAAGCAGGCCGATCCAGCAGGACCTCCAAATCGACACCGAGCAATTCGGTTTGCTGGGGTCGCTCTTCTTGATCGGCTATGCGGTGACGCAGGTGCCGGCGGGCCGCTTGGCCGACCGCTGGGGCAGCAAACCGGCACTGATCGCTTGTGCGGCGCTGTGGTCGGCGCTGACGGCCGGGCTGGGCTACATGCCGAACTTTGCCAGCGCCGCCGTGCTCTGGCTGGCAATGGGAATGGCTCAGGCCGGCATTTTTCCCTGCGCCGCCAAGGCGATCGGCGCTTGGATCCCGGACACGCAAAAGGCCATGGCCTCGGGCCTGCTGGGCAGTGCGACGATGCTCGGGACCGCGGTCGCCAGCACGCTCACCGTCTGGCTGCTCAAGCGTCTCGATTGGACCTGGCAGTCGATTTACATGGCCTACGGCCTGGCGGGTCTCGCTTGGGCTGTGGTCTATGCCATGGTAGTGCCCGCGCGAAGCGGTCCAAGCACGGAAGTTTCGCCTCCGATGACTGCCGACGATTGGCGCCGGTTGGCCACGAGCGGCTCAATGTGGTTGATCTCGGGGCAGCAGTTTTTTCGCGCGGCGGCGATGATCTTCTTCATCAACTGGTTTCCGAAGTACCTGCACGAACAACGCGGCGCCTCGGAATTCGACGCCGGCGTCTTGACGACCTGGGCGGGCATCGGCGCCATGGTCGGCGGCATCTGCGGCGGCTTCTTCTCCGACTGGTTCCTGCGCCGCACCGGTTGGCGCCGTGCCAGCCGGCAGGGCATCGCCGTCGTTGGTCTGAGCATCGCCGCCTGCCTGGTGGTGGCGTCCTATTTCATCAGCGATGTCGAAGCCGCCGCGGCCGTGCTTACCGCCGGCGCCTTCACCGCAGCTTTCGGCGGCGTCAGCGGCTACACCGTGACCATCGATTTCGGCGGCCGACGCATCGGCACGGTCTTCGCTGTGATGAACATGTGCGGCAACATCGGCGCCGCCCTATCGAGCTATGCCGCCGGTGCCCTCGTGCAGCGCACAGGAAACTGGGACCTGGCCCTCCTGATGTTCGCGGCGATCTTTTTCGTCGATGCCGTCTGTTGGGCATTGCTCAATCCAAAAGGCACGCTCTTTGACGATGTCCCATCGATTGCTGTCGCGAAGACCGATCCGAAGTGATACAATAGCACCGACCCACCTGACGCCCGATGACCAGCGATGGATGCGATCGAGGAATGGCGATGCACCCGTATCACGAGTATCAGCTGTACCAGACCCGCCGTCAATTCTTCGGCAGTACCGGCCTTCGCTTGGGTGGCTTGGCGCTGGGCCTGCTCATGGGGAAGCGCGCGGTCGAAGCCCAACCTGCGCCGGCTCGCGTCCACCCGCCGCTGCCGGGCCTTCCTCATTTTCCGCCCAAGGCCAAGGCGCTCATCTACCTGCACATGAACGGCGGGCCTTCGCAGATCGACCTGTGGGACTACAAGCCGCAGCTCCAACGCTACTTCGACCAGAACCTTCCCGAAAGCGTCCGCCGGGGCCAACGGCTGTCGACGATGACCAGCGGTCAGAGCCGACACCCGATTGCACCGTCCAAGTTCGCCTTTCATCAACACGGCCGGTGCGGCACTTGGGTCAGCGAATTGCTCCCCTTTACCGCGCAACACGTCGACGACATTGCTCTCATCCGCACCGTTCACACCAACGCCATCAACCACGACCCGGCTTGCACCTTCGTCATGACCGGCAGCGAGGTTCCGGGCAAGGCGAGCATCGGCTCGTGGTTAGCCTACGGGCTGGGCAGCGAAAACAACGACTTACCCGCCTTCGTGGTCTTCACGCCGCGCTTTCCGCCAAGCGGCAACGGCCAGGCCCTGTTCACGCGCATGTGGTCGTCGGGTTTCCTGCCGACACGCTACAACGGCGTCGCCTTGCGCGGTACCGGCGACCCGGTACTCTACCTGCAAAATCCGCCCGGCGTCAGCGGTGACGATCGTCGGGCGATGCTCGACGTCCTCGCCCAGCTCAACCAGCGCACTTACGAACGCTTCGGCGACCCCGAAACGCAGACGCGCATCGCCCAGTACGAAATGGCCTTTCGGATGCAGACCAGCGTGCCGGCCCTGGTCGATCTCAGCACGGAAACGCAAAAAACGCTCGATCTCTACGGTCCCGCCGTGCGCGAGCCAGGCACCTTCGCCCACAGCGCCCTGTTGGCGCGGCGTCTGGTCGAGCGCGGCGTCCGCGTCGTGCAGATCCTCCATCGCGGCTGGGACCAGCACGACAACCTGCCCACGGCCCTGGCCAACCAGTGTCTCGACACCGACCGGGCCACCGGCGCCCTGCTGACCGACCTCAAGCAGCGCGGCTTGCTCGACGAAACGTTGGTCATTTGGGGCGGCGAGTTCGGCCGTACCGTCTATTCCCAAGGCGCCCTGTCGCGCACCAATTACGGCCGCGACCATCATCCTCGGAACTTCTGCATGTGGCTCGCCGGCGGCGGGATCAAGGGAGGCATCGTCTACGGCCAGACCGATGACTTCAGCTACAACATCGAGGAAAATCCCTGCCACGTGCTCGATCTATACGCGACGGTGTTGCACTGCCTGGGCATCGATCACAACCGCTTTACCTACCGCTTCCAGGGGCT
>JANWVS010000012.1 GCA_025056835.1 Gemmataceae bacterium
ACGTCTGCACGACGCCCGTGTAGTCGCCCGCCACCAACCGTGCCAACGCCGCGAACCAATAGTATTCCGGCTGCGTGGCGTCGGTGCGGGCAAACGATTCCGCCTGACGGGCCAGGGCAGCGTGGTCGCCGCTGAGCCAACGCACGGCTGCGAGGTGCCACTGGGCCGCCTCGTGCTCGGGACAATCGCGCAAGCAATCGAGCAGTAGGTCGCGGGCGGTTTGTAACGCAGCCGGATCGTCGGTTGCCGCGCGGAAGTAGGTTTGCAAACTCAAGCGCGCCGCCAAGAACGCCAATTGACCGCGGCGCGGACGGTCGCACAATTCGCGGGCCTCGTGCAACAGTTGCTTGGCTTCGGCGCTGCGCCCCATGTGATGCGCCAACACCGCACGGCGAACGCGCGGAAGCGGGTCGCGCGGGGCCATTTCTTGCCACCGAGCGAGCACGGCGAGGGCCTCGTCGTCTTTGCCGCAGCGGTGGTACAAACGCGCCAGTCGATCCTGAGCGGGGCCGTGGTGCGGCGCCAACTGTGCCAGCACGAAGACCGCCTTCAAGGCAGCTTCGAGGTCACCAGCCTTTTCCGCAGCGAGCGACCGCGCCAACAAGAATTGCTCGGCCTTGGCGGGGTATTCTGGACCGAGCACCTCGGGAAACCGGCCGGGGGCCAGGGCCGCGGAGCGTTCCAGGTAAGCGTGTTCTACCTCGTCGAACGACCAGCGGCGTTGTTCAAAGAAGGCCCGCGCCGCCGCCGCATCGGCAAAAGTTCGGGCGAACAAGGCCAAGGTCTGTTCGCCCTCCACGGGGTGCCGCGCCGCCGCTCGGCAAAACAACCAGGCGTATTCGGGCCGCACGGCCTGCGGGTACGTCGCCGCTAAGTGATGATACGCTTGGGCAGCCAACGGGTCGCAGGCATCGACCGATGCCAGGTGTTCGCACAAATACAGTTGCTCGTCGAGGTTCAAGGGCAAGCCATGCGCGCGTGCTTCCGTGAAGATCGCGTTGATCAGGTAGGTCCATTCCGGATCGTGCGGGGCGGTGAACGGCAACACGGTTTGTATCGCCCAGGCCAGGTTGCGCGTCACGTCTTCCTGGCTGTTGGGCGTTCCCTTGGCGGCGCACAAGGCAAGGTAGCCGGCCGTCAGGCGGTCTTTTTCCGTTTCCTGTTCGTGGGCCGTGCGAAGGTGTTTGAACGCCTCGTCGTAGCGCCCCAGTTTGGCCAACGACAACCCCAGACCGCGCAGCACCGGCAGCGACGGCGCCCCCTCGGCCAACGATCGGGCAAATTGGTCGGCTGCCGCTTGGAAGTCACCCAGGCGATACAGCCCTTGCGCCAGGGCCAAGGCCCCCTGCCGCGTCAGGGCTTGCAAATCCCCGCCGAAAACAGGACAAATGAAGGCGTATTTCTCCGCGAGTTTGCGCACGTAAGAACGATGTTCCGGAAAGGCCTCGACCCACAGCCGCTGCGGCTGGCCGGCCCATCGCTCCAGCCCTTTAGGGCCCATCGCCCGCTGCAAAGCGCGCACGGCAAACTGCGTGTCGGCGCCGGCGGCGATCATCGCCGCACCGAGCTGCAACGTCACGATGGGACAGCCGGGATCGATGCGATTGGCTTCCGTGAGATAGCGCATCGCCTCGCGCGCTTGGCCCCGGCGCAACAACAAGGCCCCCAGATACAGCGGCGGATCGATCATCGGGTTGGTGATGGTTTCGCCGGCAGCGGGCGTGAATTCCCCGATGGCGTCGTCGAGCACGAGCGACTTGGCCGCCCCCGTGCGCGCCGTGTGCAAGGCCTCGAGTGCTTCGTCGATCTGCCCCGCGCGGATGTGGCATAGCCCCTGCCAGAAGGACGCCTCTCGGCACGGCGACTGCACCAGTAACGTCCGGCCGATCAGATCGAAGAGCCGGCGCGTTTCTCCCATCCGGCTGGCGCTGGAGAGGGAACGGATCTCCTCGAGCATGGCCGCTTGAAGGGTACGACGAAAGTCCGTTTCCGGCTGTCCCAACAGATGCGCGGCCTTGACGCCGTAGGTCAGTGCCTCGTCGAATTCCTTGGCTTGGATGCAGGCGTCGGCGGCAACTCGGAGGCATTCGCCTTCGACTTGGTTGAAACGCCGTTGCCAATAGTTCGACGGCAAGCCGATGCGTCGCAAGCGCGTCAGGTGGTCGAGGGCCTCGCGCCACTGCCCCTGGTGGAGTTTGTGCCGGACCCGTTTAAGACCACGCCGCCGCCGCGGGCTTGGTGCGTACAGTTGCCACAAAACCACGACGATCAACGCCGCGATCAGCCCGACCACCGCCACCGCGATGGTCATGCCGAGGGGATATTCGACGAACAGTTCTTGGACGATGTCAGGCACGACAATGAGGCAACGTCGTTGAGGTTACTGCTTCGGCATGTCCAGCAAACCGCGGCCGTGCAGCCAGGCGGCGCAACGCTGCGGCCAACTGGCATACGGCAGGGTCCCATCGCCCAGCCCCAAGCCATGGCGGCCTTTCTCGTAAATGTGCAGTTCCGCCGGCACCTTGTGCTTGCACAAGGCCAGGTAGAAGAGCACACTGTTCTCCGGCGGCACCGCCTTGTCTTCCGTCGTATGAACCAGAAAGGTCGGCGGCGTCGCCGCCGTCACCCGCCGCTCCGTGCTCAATTGCTCAACCAGCTTGGGATCGGGCTTCTTCCCCAGAAGATTATTACGCGAGCCGACGTGGGCGAACGGCTCGGTCATGGTGATGACGGGATACAGCAACACCAGGAAATCGGGCCGGCAACTGTGGCGGTCGATCGGATCGTCGGCCTCCGGCGTGCCAAGATCGAAGTGCGTGCCCGCGGTCGAGGCCAAGTGGCCGCCGGCCGAGAACCCCATGATGCCGACCCGGCGCGGGTCGATGCCCCATTCCTTGGCGTGATGGCGCGTCAGCCGAATGGCGCGCTGGGCGTCGGTCAGCGGCGCCGGATGCCGGTAGCGCGGGCCAAGCCGATATTTGAGGACCACGGCCGTGACGCCCAGGCTGTTCCACCACTTGGCGATGTCGTGGCCTTCGTGATTCAGGGCGTGCGTCGCGTAACCGCCGCCCGGACAGACCACCACGGCCGTGCCGTTGGCCTTGTCGGAGGCGGCACGATAGAGCACGTACACCGGCACGTCGGCCGGGTCCTGGCCTTGCGCGCCTGGGGCGTCGCCTTGCCAAAGCCGCTGCCATGGCCCTTCCGCCGGTTGGGCCAACGTCGCTCCCGGCACCAGCACCAGCACGATTGCTACGAGACTGCCGCGTCCCATGTTGCCCTCCCGACTTGCGGCCCAACGATCTGCTGCGGCCATTATAACAATACGAATCACGGCGGCGCTGATTCCGGCAGATGGTAGAACGCCAGACCGATGATCAAATAGACCGCCAGCAGAAGCACCCCTTCCATCCAATGGCATTCGCCGTCTTGGGCGACCAAGGCGACGACGCCTATCGAAATCACGACGGCGACGACTTCCAACGGCGAGAAGTGCAGGTCGATTGGCTGGCCCAGCAGCAGCCCGGCGAACACCAGCACCGGTGCGACAAAGAGAGCGATCTGTATGCTGCTGCCCACGGCGATGTTGACCGCCAGGTCCATTTGGTTCTTGACAGCCACGAGGATCGCCGTCGAATGCTCCGCGGCGTTGCCGATCACGGCGACGACAATCACGCCGATAAAGGTCCGGTTCATCCCTAATGCTTCGGCCGCTGGTTTGACGGAATCGACCAGCAACTCGCTCATCAGGGCAACAAGGGCGGTAGCGGCCAGCAACACGATGAGCGACGTGCGCCGGCTCCACTCCGGTTCATGAGGTTCCTCAGGACCACATTCCGGTCCGGCGAAGAGATGTTGGTGCGTCTTGAGCGAGAACCACAAACTGAGCAGGTACACGACCGCGAGAATGCCGGCGATCTCTTCGCTCAGATGCACGAGCGTCTTTTCGTCCTCCGGCCGCGGTGTTGCCGACAGCATGTGAAAATGGATCGTCGGGAAGATCAGCCCGATCGACGCCAGGGCCAACAGCGTCGCCCCGAGACTGGCGGCCGTGCGATTGAACGTTTGCCGCGTGTACCGCAAACCGCCCGCGAAAATCGCGGCGCCGAGTACGAGGAGGATGTTGCCGATGATCGAACCGGTGATGCTCGCCTTGACGATGGCCACCTCGCCCTTCCACAGCGCCGCCAGGGCGATGATCAACTCGGCGGCGTTGCCGAAGGTAGCGTTGAGCAGGCCGCCGATGCCTGGCCCCAAGCTCTCGGCCAGGTTTTCGGTGGCCCGCCCCATCAAGCCCGCCAGCGGAACGATCGCCAGGCACGAGACGATAAACAACCATAGTCCGCCGACGTGGAGCAATTCGAGGAGCACCGCGAGCGGCACGGCCGGCAGCAGCAGATACAGCGGCTCGCTGCCAAACCTGGCAAACCAGGATGCCGCCGCCGGCGGAGGGCTTTGTTCGGGTTTCACTGTCTTACCTCGACGACATCCATCGAACCGTTGGCCGCGAAAGGTTCGGCCCGCGACTCCGCCTTGCGCCGCGGCTTGGTGAACCGTGGAGTTTGCTCGTGAGAATCATGGTCGATGCCGACCCACGCGCAAGCCGGTGCGTCCCTCTCGTTTCCTCGGTGGATGGGTCGTCCCCCAATAATCCCCGGAAGGAGAAGAACATGGTTCGCTTCGGCTCGTTCGCGGTCGTCGGCCTCGCGGTACTTGGCTCTCTTACCTTCGCTCCCCATGCGGCCCGCGCGGATTACTTCGACATTCGCTTCGGCATCGGCAACAGCTACGTGCAGTTCGGCACTGGGCCGCGCTTCTTGCCGGCCCCGCCTATCGTGCTGTATCCGTTACGTCCGGCGCCGATCGTCGTCGAACCGCCCTGCGGACATGTCTGCCCGCCGCCGGTGGTCGTGGCGCCCACGGTACGACCGACAGTTCCGGTTTATCGCAGCTATCCGCCGGTTGCTGTGCCGCCGCCCTATCAACCCCGCGCTCCTTACTTTTGGGGGCCGCGGTTCTAGGATCGAAGAAGCGACGGAACCTTTCAAAACCATTCGACGGCGCGGCGCTCCACCCCCTGAGCGCCGCGGCGGTCTTTAGCCCGTCTGGCTGCACGAAAGCCATAATCCGATGGCCGCATCAAGCAGCTGTCCCAACCGCGCACGGAGGTTGGCGGCGGCGTCCAGCACTTCATCATGGTGAATCGGCCCACCGGCCAAGCCGGCGGCGCGATTGGTGATGCAGGAGATGGCGGCGCAGCGCAACCCCAGCTCGTGGGCGGTGCGGACCTCGTGCGCGGTGGACATTCCCACCGCATCCGCGCCCAAGCGGCGCAGGGCACGGACCTCAGCTTTGGTTTCGTAACACGGACCGGTCACCTGGGCATAGACCCCTTCCGCCAGGGCCATGCCGCCGGCGGCTGCGGCAGCACGGAAACAGTGCCGCCATCCAGGATCGTAGGGGCTGGGCCGTGGTCCGCCCAAGCCCCCTGGTCCCGGTTCGCGCCACCAGTAAGGCCTCGTGCATTCCAGATGGTCCGCCACGAGCATGAGCGAACCGGGAACCAAGTCGTCGCGGATGCCGCCGGCCGCATTGGTCACCAGCAAATCGCTGACACCCAACGACCAGGCCAGGACAACCGGCGCGGCGGTCTGGTGCCAGCCGTGGCCTTCGTAATAGTGCGTCCGGCCGGAAAAAGCGACCACGCAGGCCGCCCCCCACCGCCCGACAATCAGCCGTCCTTTGTGGCCGACGACGCCGACGTCGATCAGCCCGGGCACTTGCGCGTAGGGTAAAGCAATCGCGTCGTGCAGGCGTCGATCGAGTTCGCCCAAGCCGGAGCCGAGAATCAGCGCCAGTCGCGGCTTGCGTTCGTCCAGCGCGGCTCGCAGCGCGGCGTAATCGGCCGATTCTCTCATTTCGATTTCTATAGCAAGGTGGGTTGGGCGAGGACACGGCGCCCGGCGATCAAGCCGCCTGGCGGTACGGCAAATGTTTGTCGAATTTCAGTACCTCGTGCCGCGAACCGTCGCCCTCGACGGGCCGTGCTTTCGTCAACTCCGGCTCGGTTGGCTCGTGCCAATAGAGCATGGCGAAGGCTGGGACGAGGAACGGTCGGACGATGAACGTGTCGATGAGCACGCCGCAGGCAAGGGCGAAGCCGATTTGCATGAGCGTACCGTAGCCGGCGAGCATCAAGGTGGCGAAGGTACCCGCCATGATGAGGCCGCAGGAGGTGATCGCTCCGCCCGTGGTCGCCACCGCCCGGCGCATGCCTTCGATCGAGCCGTGGCGCCGACGCTCTTCCAGAGCACGGCTGACGAGGAGGATGTTGTAATCTTCGCCGACGGCGACGAGGATCGTGAACAAAAAGAAGGGAACACGCCAATCGAGACTGGCCAACGGCGCGCCGTTCCACAACACGCCGGCCAACACGGTCGCCCCCAAGGCCGCGTAATAGCTCGCCAGCACCGTGACCAGTAGGTACAGCGACAACGTCAACCTTCGCACCAGGACCAGCAAAATCAGCAAGATGGCCGCAAGCACGCAACTATTCACGCGGCGGCGGTCGCCATCGGTCACGGTCGCCAGATCGTGGGCGCAGGCGGTGATGCCGTAGCATTCGGCCTGGATCGGCGTCGCCAACACGGGCACGCGCGGCATTTCCTTGGCCAGGTAAGTTTGGATCGTTTGCAAGGTGTCCACGGCCTCGGCCGTGAAAGGATCGGCACTCAACACGACGTCGAGGCGGGCGACGCTGCGGCCGTCGCGTGCCTGCCCCACGTAATAGGGCCGCGCCGCCACGTCCACGCGCTCGTAGGCCCAATCGACCAACGGCTTGAGCGCGGCCAACCATTGGCTGCGCAGGCTCTCCTGGTCGGCGTCGAACTCAAGTTCCGGCAGATCGAAACCCAGCGGCTGCGTAAGGCTGCGCACCTCGGTGACCTTCGGAAGACGGGCCAAGCCGCGGCTTAAATGACTTAGTTGCCGCCGGCCTTCGTCGCTGGTCCAATCCGCGTCGGCCGCTAAAAGGATCGTGACCGGTCCCACCGCACCCGGCGAGAAATGTCGTTGCACCACGGCCAGGCCCCGCAAGCTTTCCGAATCCGGCGGGACCTCGTTCGTGGCCCGGTAGCTTACCGGCGTGCCCAGACCAACGATCACCAACGGTATCAGTACGACGACCGACACCGCCCAGACCGTCGCCGGCCGAGAGGCGACCCGACGGCTGATCCAGTCCCAGAAACCCAGCCGAAACGTGACGCAGCGTCGACCGGAACGAGGTACTATCGTGCCCGGCGCCGCACCGGGCCAAAAAGCACGCGGTCCGAAAAGACGCAACAAAGCCGGCGTCAACGTCAACGAGGCCACCAAGGCGACGCCCAGGGCCAGGGCAATCGCCGGTCCCGCATAGCGCACCTTGGCAAACTCCGCCAAGGCCATCAGCCCCAAGCCGACCATCACCGTGCCGGCGCTCGCCGTCAACGCCTCCCCTACCCCGCCGATCGCCCGGCACAGTGCCGTCTCAACGTCGTGACCCGCCTCCAGCTCCTCGCGATACCGGCTCACAAGAAACAAGCAGTAATCGGTACCGGCACCGTAGAGAATCACGATCGCGAAGATCTTGGAGATGTTGACGAGATGCACTCCCGGCACGAGCGTCAACAACGCCAGCATGTCGAGCGCCACCCAAACGGAACCGGCAATCGTTGCCAGGGGGATCAGGGCCAAAAGCGGCGCACGATAGACCGCCAGCAGCACGACGATGACCAACAGCACCGTCGCCCAGGTCGTGTCGTCCAGCCGGGTGCCGCAGGAATGCGTCAAGTCGTAGCCGATGCCGGCGGAACCCGTGGCGTAGACCGTCGGCACGTCCTCTCCCCAGGCAGCCAGGCGGCGCTGGACCACCTTGCGGGCTTCGGCCACGGCGTCGTGTGTGCCAAACGCCAAGTACGGCGTGCCTAGCGAGACCTGGATCAACGTGCAGCGCATGTCGGGGCTGACGAGCCGCACGCCGACCAGGCCGTCTTGATACGAGTCAATTTTGCCGATCTTCAGGCCGGGGCTGTTTCGCCGTAGCTCGCTCAGGTCGGCGACCAAGGTGTCAACGAGTTGAAAATCCCTTTCTGTCAGCGAGCGGTGCGGACGTTCAATAACAAAAACCAGCCGACAAGCGAACACCTCTTGAGGAAACGCCTCCTCCAAAAGGTGGTAAGCCCGAACGCTGGTGAAGCGTTCCGGCAGAAACCGCACGTCGTCGTCTTCGGTCAGGGCTTCCCAGCGAGGGGCGGCAACCGTCAACCCGATTCCCAGGATTAACCAAACGGCGCAGATCGTCCACGGATACTTGGCCGTGATCCGTCCCAATCCTTGGAACATGGTCGGCGCATCCTTTGCACGGGGCCAGTTTCGTTTAGATCGGCAACACCGCGGCGGAGAGTGTAACGAATGTTGCCCTCGGTCGCGACAGCGCCATGTTCCCCGGCCGGCACGGTTTACCTAGCCGCTCGGGGCAACCAAGCTTAACACCCTGTTCGCAATCGCCGCAGTAGGCGCCGGCGGACCGACACGACCAACACCGCCGCGGGACACCAGCGACCCGGCCTGCTGGCGCCCTGCCGCCCTCCCTCGGCCCGCGCGGCGCCACGTGGCGGCGTCCGGACACGGCACTAGGGCATCGGCGGCCGCAACTTCGGGTCGCCGACAAGCGGCTCGACTTCCCCCTCCAGGGCACGCAAGAAGAGCACCAGTGCTGCCTTCTCCGCTGCACTCAGCCCCAAGCGGAAGGGGACGATCGGCGTCTGCGACTTGCCGAACAACTTCACTTCGGGCCCCTGGTAGGGCTGACCGCCGGCCTTACTGAGGCGATAACGTTGTTCGGCTTCGAGATCGCGCATTTTCGGTGAGAGAAACTCGTGGGCGTTGCCGCCGCGGTCGTAGAATTCGACCACTTCTTCCAGGGTCTTTTCCGAGCCGTCGTGCATGTACGGGGCCGTACTTACCAAGCCGCGGAGCGTCGGCGTGCGAAAGGCCCCCACGGCCTCGACGCTCTTGTGGCCCGTGGGCAGCGCCGCAAAGCGCCCCAGCCCATCGTCCGGAAGTTTGCCGTTCTTAACGCCGACGCCCAGATTGTGGAACAAACCATCCGTGAAATTCTCGCCCACATGGCACAACGAACAGCGGGCCTTGCCGAAGAACAACTCGCGGCCCAGATTGATTTGTTCGGCGACCTGCTTGAGCGTCGCGGCATCGGCCGAAGGGTCGAGCTTCAGCGCCTTCAAGGCCCGCGTGTCGCCGTCGGCAACCGCCGCCTTCAGGACCGTTTCATAGTCGATCGGCTTGAACTTGAAGCCGACGCTTTCTTCCTCGGCGACGCGCCGCCGCATCGCCGCCTCGGCCCGGTCGTGGATCGAGTTGCCGTTGAGCACGGTCCGTTCATAGCCGGCAATGGCCATGGCGATGGCGTCGCGTGTCGGCTCGGTGCCGAAAGCCGCACGGAAGCGCTGGGCGTAGTCGCCCTTGGCGCGGACGCGCTGCACGGCCAGGTGCCAGGCATCGCCTTTGCCGTCGAACATCTCGATCGGGTTTTGCACGGGGCCTTGCGCTTGCAATTCGAGCGTCGCCGCCCGGCCGTCCCAGAATTGGAGCGGATTGAAGGCGCTATTCATCACCGTGGGCGCACTGATTCCTCCCACCTGGTCGTTGATGCCCACCGACACAGGCGACTGATCCGTGAAGCCGCGCCGCGGATCGTGGCATGAGGCGCAGGCGATCTTGCCGTTGGACGACAACACCGGATCGAAGTACAGGTCGCGGCCAAGCTCCCAGCGAGCGACGGTCAGAGGGTTTTCGGCCGGCACGCGCGGCGGCGTGCTCAGTCCCAGCGGCATCTTCAGCTTGACGATCCGGCGCGTCACTTTTAATCCGGTGGCCGGGTCGGTAGCCTCTTCCGTCGTCGGGTTCCAAAAGCCCTTGAGCTTTTGCCACTCCGCCGTCTGCTGCGGCGAGACAAACACGATCGGCTGCTCCTGAGCAAAGGGAAGTCGGAGTTTGGGATCGGGAAGCTGCCAATCCAAATCATGCGCGGCTTTGGTGTCGCCGCCGGCCGCCATCGGTCCGCTGCCGCCGACGCCGAGCAGCATCACGGCCGCGCCAAGCCAAGTCGGGATTCGTGCAGGGTGATTCCGTGACCACATCGCGGGCTTACTCCTCCAAGGGGCTTCGTAAGGATGGACGGTGAAATTGTACACGCCGGACGCGGCGCGGCGGGATAGTTTCATGCGATCCTCACCATAGGCGCCGATCATGGCCGCTCCAGCAGCGCCGCGTCCGCTTGTGTGCCGGCCGCCGCGGCCGTACAATGAGGCCATCCGACATCGCTCCCCAAAGAGAGACGGTCTCGATGACGACGACATGCGGCGTGGCGCCGCTCCTATCGCGGCGACGGATGATTCAGGCCCTCGGCGGCGGGCTAGGGATGCTGGGGTTGGCCCAGGCCTTGGGGGCCAACGGAGCGGCCGCGGTCCGGCAGCTGCACCATCCGCCGCGAGCGCGGCGCGTCATCCAACTGTTCATGAACGGCGGACCGTTTGGACCTGATCTCTTCGACCCCAAGCCCGACATCAATCGCTTCGCCGGCCAGAGGCCCGAAGCCGTGAATCTTCGAACCGAAAACCAAACCGGCGGTCTGATGCCGGTGCCGTTTCGCTTCCAGCGCCATGGTCAGAGCGGCCTGGAGATCAGCGAACTGCTGCCCAACCTCGCCCGCCACGCCGACGACCTCTGCGTGCTCCGTTCGCTGCACACCGACAATCCCAATCACGGCCCCGCCCTGTTCTTGATGAACAACGGCTCGATCACCCCGACCCGGCCGAGCATGGGAGCCTGGTTGTCGTACGGCCTGGGGACCGAAAATGCCGACTTGCCCGCGTATGTCGTTCTCTGTCCCGGCCGACCGGTACGCTTCGCCGAACTGTGGACCAATGGCTTCTTGCCCGGCGAACACCAAGGAACCTACGTCAACCACACGCAACTCGACCCTCGCCAGATGTTGCCCTACCTGCATAACACCCGCTGGTCGCCGGCGGCCCAGCGCCGACAGCTGGACCTGCTGCTGCGGCTCAACCAGCAACATCAGGCCGCACGCCCCGACGACCCGAACCTCGAGGCCCGTATCCGGGCCATGGAAACTGCCTTCCGCATGCAATCGGCCGCCAGCGACGCCTTCGACATCCGCCGCGAACCCGAGCGCACCCGCGACGAATACGGCCGCGGACACTTCGCCAACGCCTGCCTTCTGGCCCGGCGGTTGTCCGAGCGCGGCGTCCGTTTTGTGCAAGTCTACTACGGCAACGGCCAGCCGTGGGACACGCATCGCAATCACAACGAACTGACGCGCAACCTGTGCCGCGACATCGACCAACCGATCGCCGCGCTGTTGACCGACCTCAAACGCCGCGGCCTGCTCGACGAGACCCTCGTCATCTGGGGCGGCGAATTCGGCCGAACATCGACTTCCGAAAGCGGCGACGGCCGCGACCATAATCACTGGGGCTTTACCATGTGGCTCGCCGGCGGCGGCGTTCGTGGCGGCATGGCCTACGGCGCGACCGATGACTTCGGCTTCCGGGCCATCCACCAGAAAGTCCACGTGCACGATTTGCACGCGACCATCTTGTATCTGCTCGGCATCGATCACGAACGACTGACGTATCGCCACGCCGGCCGCGACTTCCGACTGACCGACGTGCATGGCCAGGTCGTCACAGCGATTGTTCGCGCCGACCGATAGCCGCTCGGCGTGTACTCCGTCGCTCGGCGGCGGGAGTGTCAATACCCCCACTTCCCGCGACGGAGTCGCGGGCTACTCATACTCTAGAACCGGCGGCTGCCGAGCACGCCAAAACCCGCCGCCCGGGCCGCGTCGTTGAACTGCTGCACGTCGGTTTGCACCTCGCGCCATAACTCCGCCAGCCGCGTCCACTCACGGCGAAGGTCCTCGTACACCTCGCGCATTCCCTGCGTCACCGGACCATCGCCATCCTTGACCACGTCGTAGAGATGGGCCAGTTGCGAGTACAGCTTAGCTCCGCCCTTCATCGCCAGGATGTCATACGTCACTTCCGCTTTGGGGTTGTGCAGGTTGGCTTCCAAGGAATCGAGCCGGTCGCGCAGCTTTTTCGCCATGGCATCGAGCGGCTGGGCCTTGGCGTCATCGGCCCAGGCTTCCTGCCACAGCAGCAACTGTTTGCGGAGGAAGCGCAGCGCCAGCACGGTCTTGGCAAGTTGCGTGATGTCGTCGCGCAGGCGCAATGCCAAGGCGTGTTGCTCCGCCAGCTCCTTGTCGGAAATCCGCACCCGCGGGTCCAGCCGCACTTCGACCGTTCCGGTCAGCACCTTGCCGTCCACCGTCAGTTTCAGCGTGTATTTTCCGGGCGGCGCCGCCGGT
>JANWVS010000130.1 GCA_025056835.1 Gemmataceae bacterium
TTCCATGACCACCGCTTTGTTATTGATCGCCCACGGCAGTCGCAATCCGGAAGCCAACGAGGATCTCGCCCACGTGGCCCGCGAGCTGCGGCGACGGGACCTTTATCCCATTATTGAGATCGCATATCTTGAAATAGCGCAGCCGACCATCCCCGAGGGGGGGCGACGCTGCGTCGAAGCCGGCGCCCGGCGCGTGATCCTGGTGCCGTACTTCCTGTCGCCGGGGGTGCATGCCCGCGACGACCTGCAGGCCCACCGCGACCAGCTGGCCGCCGCCCACGCAGAGGCCGAGTTTCTTGTCGCGGAACCCCTGGGTCGGCATCCACTCTTAATCGAGATTGTGCTCGAGCGCGCCCGCCAGGCGTCGAGGGGGTAGTTGCCGACCGCGGCGTCGCCACGGCTGGCCGGCCGGGTTGTGCGGCCCGACTCAAATCGCGACGGCGAGTTGATAGATTTCCTCGGCATCCAAGACGCTGTCGTTGGTCTCGAAAAGACTGGCGACGGCCGCTTTGTGGATCTTCATCTTGCTGTCGCCGACACCGATGGCGCCGTAGCAGATCATGCCGTCGCGTTGGGTACCGGCGTCGTGGACGGCAATCCCCTCGATGCCCAGCGGCGGCACGGCGTTGAGATCCACCGCCACGCGGAGGGTCGGGCAAGCGACGCGAACAGCCATGGGCAGCATGACGGCTCCGGCGGCGCCGGCGGCCACCACCAGCGTCCGACCCGCCAAGGCGGCGGCCAGGTCTTGCGGCGTGGTCGTGGCTACCGGAGTCAGCTGGGCGTGCGGCACTTTTTGGGCGATGGCATTGCACACTCCTTCGGCCCGCAATTTCTGCCGCGAGCCAACCCGCACATCGGCCCCGGCTCGGGCCAGCAACCGGGCCACACGCTGCCCGACAGGACCGGTACCTCCCAGGACCAGCGCCGCCGCCGAGGCCAGATCGAGGTGCCGCCCGGCAGCGCGGACCGCGGCGGCGGCTGTGGTGTTGGCCCCGTTGGCATCCAGCAGTACCGAAACCCGCAGGCCGAACTCAGGCAACATGTGCTGCTGGACGGCCCGCAGCAGGTCCTCGGCCAAGGCAACGTCGCTACCGCCGATAAAAATCGCCGTCGACTTCAAACTCTTGGGACTGCGCGTGAAGATGGCGCCGTGAACGAAGCCCTGCACCTGTTCCGGTTTGACGTCGCCATAGCTGAACACCTCGTCGGCGCCGGCATCGATGGCGACGACGCGATCGAACACGCTCGGGTGCACATCGGTATCGAGCTGAATCAGGATCTTCCGCTTGTCCATGCCGTCACTCTAGGGATGCAGCGCCGATCTCCAAGCTCCAGGATGCCGCTCAAGGATCGCGCGGCGGGGTGAAGTCGGCCAGCCACAGTTGCGACGACCGGTCCGGGCCGCGCGTCGACGTCCACAAGATCTGACGATAATCCGGGCTGAACACCGGAAGGACGTCGGCGCCGGGGGCGTAGGTCAGCCGCGTTTTTTTACCGGTTGCGATATTCATCCAATACAGATCGTAATTGGGGCGAGCGTTGGGGTCGCTGTGGTCCGCGGCGGTGTAAATGATGTGCTGGCTGTCCTGGTACCAATACGGCGCCCAGAACACCCAATTCTCATCATCGGTCAAAGCTTTTTCGCCGGTGCCGTCGACGTTGATGACGTAAAGCTGGAGATGGTCCTTCTTCTTGCGATCGCTGCGGAAGATGACTTTCGTGCCGTCGGGGGAGAAGAAGGGGCCGCCGTTGTAACAGCCGGGAGCCTTGGTCAGCTGCCGCACGTTTGTGCCGTCGGCGTTCATGATGTACAATTCGAGATTTTTCTCGCCGCTGCGGTTGGAGCAAAAGACGATGAATTTGCCGTCGGCTGAGTAGGAGCCTTCCGCGTCGTAGCCGGGCGAATCGGTAAGCCGCTTAAGGCCGGTGCCGTCGAGGTTGGCCTGAAAGATGTCCATGTGGCGATCGAAGTCCCAGACGTAGCGGCGGCGTTTCTTGGTCTGGCGCTCTTCCTCGCGCAAGGCTCGCTCTGCGGCGTAGTGCTTGATTGCCTCGGGGTCGAGATGACTGCTGGCGAAGATGAATTTCTGACCGCTGGGGTGGAAATGTCCGCACGTGGTCTTGCCGACACCAGGGCTGACGCGGCGCACGGCGCCGGTGGCGACGTTGAGAATAAACTGTTGGTAGAAGGGGTTTTCGCCTTTTTCCTCGGCCTGGAAGATGATCAACGTGCCGTCGGGAGAAAAATAGCCCTCGCCGGCGCGAACGAAGTCCCGGGTGAGCTGGCGCAGGTTGGTCAAATGTTTGCTTTCCAGGGCCGCGACCTCGCTGCCGGGTTGAGACAAAAGATACAGGGCCAGTACGTACATCATGACGAGCTTCTCGCGACTGTTTTTTCATTGGCCAACGGGCAACGATGGTCATTATAAGAGAACGTAGTTGTCTTCATCCGATCGTCCTTCAAGGAGATAGCCGTGGAGGAACTAAACAAGACCAAAGAGGCCATCAGCAACGTCTTGCCGGAGAGCGCCCGCGGCCTGCTGGACGGGCCGGGATGGTACATCCTGCTGGGCGTCGCCGGCGTGGTGGCCCTGCTGGTGGTACTGGCGTTCTTCGGCGTGCTCGGCCGACTGTTTCGCCGCGAAAAGAAGGTCCCGGTCCAAAACCTGGAAGAGCGGTTCGCCGAGTATCCGCCGGCCAAGCCGAGCACGGGCGATCGCCGCTTGACGATCGAGGGAGTGCCGGTGCGCCTGCGGCTGGTGGTGGTGGCTGCGGCCGGCTCGGAGTCCCAATTCGACGAAGAACAGATCGACCGCTTGTTGGATCGCATCTTACCCGGCCTGGGGGCCGTCATGAAAGGCGACAAGCCGCGCGTGAAGATCTGGCCGCGGCAGCTGAGCTATGAAGGCTTTACCAAGAATTTCCACCGCAACACGATCATCCCGGAGGGAGAGAACAAGTTGTCGAAGTGGGCCGTGGTCGCCGGCCGCGCTAAACTCGACGATTGTCAGGTGATGCTCGGACTCGGCCTGGAAGCGCTCAAACCGACCACCATCGGCCGCAAAACCATCGACGCCCACGAATGGGACGTGCTTTTGCGCATCCGCACGCGCGAGTGACGAACGCCAAAGGGGAAATGCAACAAAAATACCCGTTCAGCGTCGGGATTGGCCCGGGACGCTCAACGGGTAGCTTTTTGGGCAGCGAGGGCGGCGTCGTCTCAGGCATTGGGCCGCGGAATGCCGATGTTCACATAGGTGTGGACGTGCGGCAAGACGCGGAAATTCCACACGAAGCCCGGGCCTTCAATCCGCCAGAAGGTCCAGCGGGCGTCTTCGTTGCTGCCGGGGTCGCGGTAGAACGCCACGTGGAGCTGTTCCAGCCCGCCGTTGCGGCGAACGAGCTGCATCACTTCTTCGGCATCTTCGGCGCGATACGGCGACAAGACCGACCGCATCAAGCGCTCGACCAAGGCGCGTTGGTCATGGGTCATCTGCGCGGCAGCGAGGCCAGGGAACCTTTGACCGCGGGGACGAAAACGGACCGAACCTTCGCCTTCGCCGGGGCTGCCGGCCACCAGGGCTTGCTGACGCTGGCCGGGATTAAACGACTCAAACAAATCCTTCGCCGCCAGCGTCTGCGGGTAGAACAAGTTGCGTTGGCTCCAACCATCGGGGCTGTGGCCGTAGTACAAAGGCCCGCCAAAGGCGGCGTCGGGTTCCGAGTTGCCGTCGCAACGAACGGTCAAATGATGGCCCGTGAAGACCCAGGCAAACTGGTTGTCGCCCGTCGGGTCGCCGAAGATATAGGCGCCGCAACGGCCGAAAGTGGCCGTGTTGTCCCAAGTACCGGCCCGGCTGATCAAGCGGAAGCCTTCGTCGCCATTGCAAATGCCGCGCAAGATGCGCTCGCACAATTCGGTTTGCGCCGGCGTGTAAACGTCCTCGATTTTACGATCCGAGAAAATGGCGGCGTTGAAGAAGCGGAGGCGGGTCGGAGTGCCGCCGCCTTGCGGATTGACGCCATGATTCCACGGCAGCACGACACGGCTCTTCTGGGCGTCCGACAAGCTGGCATACAATTCGCGAATCAGGTCCTCGGCCGGCCGCGGCGCTCGGACTGCCGCGGGTCCGTCGGCCTTGGCGCGACTCGCCAGCGGCAACGCTTCCAGGCCGACCAGCGTGACCGCGGTGCCGCCGACGGCGCTTAGGAAAGCCCGGCGATCGACTGGTTCCGTCGATTCACATTCGGGGCAAGAAAACTTCTTCTCGGTCATGCCCGTCCTCCTCAAGGAAAGTACTTCGGAAAAGGCGAACCTTCGGGGGGTGCTCTTCCTATCTTCCCCAACCCGGCATCGCCTGTCAAGTAGCTCCGCCTTTCTCTGGTCGGCTCCCGCGGCACAGACGCTCCCAAGGCAGCAGCGGCAGATAGAGGGCGAGGATGTACGGCGCAAAAAAACCGAGTTCCAACGTCGCAAAAATGGCCAGATGAAATACCACACCGAAGGCGAGAGCGAGCCGGCGCGTCCACCGCAAGCTGACCCACAAGGGGAAACCGACTTCCCACACCAGCACCGCCCACGTCGCCAGCCTCGTCAGCCCCACAGGAACGGGAAACTCCTGATACGCAAACCGCGTGAGCGTCACGTCGCAGAGCACGTAGTAAAGACTTTCGCCTCCCCGCCAATCGACGCCTTGGAGCTTGTACACCCCATTCATGAAATAGATGATCACCAACTGCACGAACAACAGCCGAACCGGCCAAGCGGCAACGACGATCGCACGCTCCGCCCGGTCGCCCGCCTGGCGTCGAGTCAACCAATGGTCGAGCGACCAGACCGCCCCGCACGGGCTTAGCATGAGATAGAACAGCGCGATGCCGCGGATCACGTCGCCCGCGTTGTCGATGTAGGGATTGATATTGGCGAAGGATACACTCAAAGCCCAGGTAGCCAGCGCCGCGGCACGGGTCTGCCAACCAAATAGCAGCAAGCACGTCGCCAGCAGCCATCCCCCGGCGGCGACCCGCAACAGGGCCGGGTGGTTCTGCCAGGGACCCAGCACCGCCGTCCAGCGGGAAGGATCGGCCAGCCCCAGGTCGAAGGCCGTTCCCCACCCTGTGAGGACGCCAAAAGCAGCCGCACAGCCGCCCACGCGCCACCGGCGGTAGCGGTCCAAGCAGCCGCCCCCAGACCGATGACCCAAGTCGATCGCGAAAGCCAGGCCGGCGAGAATCATCATGGCCGCCGGCACGAGGGCAAAGTAACCGCTGGGCGGCTCGGTTTGGGCCGCACGACTCCAACTGCCGCCAACCAGGACCAGCGACGTCAGCAGCCAGGCAACACCCCACCGCGGCCCGGCCTCGCCCGTCAGCGCCTGGCACGCCAGGCCGATGCTGGAGAACAACCAGCCCCCGAGCACCAGCGGCAGCAGTACCGGGTTTCCCAGGCCGCGCAGCAGCGACCATGTCCAGCGCGGCGGCTGGGTGTTCCAGCCCAGAACCTGCTCGCCGCACGGGCCGTCGCCCAGGAAAAAGTCGTCGAGGTTCGGCAAATAGGTAAACGTCACGTCGAGCACCAAGACGAACGCCACCCCGATGCGCAAGGCCGCCAAGCGCTGGGCCGGCAAGGGCGCCGTCCACCATGGCCAGGCTGCCAACGGCCACGGCAGCCAAGGTCGCGCACCCACCCAGCAAACAGCCGACGTCGCCGATCGCGATGCGTTCATGGCGTCAACGGTTCAAATCGTCTCGTCACCGGATCGAAATACTCCAACACCCGCGCCGCCGATCGTTCCCCCAGGGCGGTCGGCCAACTAGCCAGTGGCACGATCCACGGCCCGTCGAGAACAGCCGCGCCGGACTCCGGCGGCCGAATGTGGTAGCGGCGCATCACCAGGATCGCTCGGGGCGGCCTCGGCCCGTTCAGCCGCGCCAGTCGGAAGCGCAGATAGCCGAGGATCGCCTCGGCGTGTTCGCTGACATACTGCCTGATCTGTTCTCGCCAACGCTGGGCAAGTTGCTCCGGCCTTTCTCCCTCCCCAGGCACCAGGTACGCCGTGACGTTGCTCTCGTAGCGGCGGAGCCGATAACGCCCCCAGCGGAAGTAGCGCGCCGCATCCGGAGGTTCGTTGTCGGACAGCAAGACCTTGCCGGAGACGGCATAGGTACCGGGTTGCGGCCCTTCGGCGACGGGCGTTTGACCTGCCTCGGCAAGCACCACGGCGGGAAAGACGCATTCCTGGCCGATGTTCGGCGCGAACAGCGACCAATCCTGCAACTGCAACGTCGCCTCCGCATAACGCCGGCCGAAGGTGGTGACGCCATCGACCAACGCGGCCAGGTTGCCGGTCGACGTCGTCCAGCCAGGTGCGATTTGCTCGACGGCGCGCTGAACCGCAGGAGGATAGCGGTGGCGTTCGGCAGCCAGCGGCCGGCTGAGAT
>JANWVS010000131.1 GCA_025056835.1 Gemmataceae bacterium
GGCAATGGTCGGACGGGCTGCATCAAGCCGTCGAAGCGAAACATGAGCGCGACGGCGTCAAGATCAAAGAAGAAACGCAGACCCTGGCGACCATCACCCTTCAGAATTACTTCAAGCTCTACAAGAAACTCGCGGGCATGACCGGCACGGCCATGACCGAAGCCAACGAATTCTGGAAGATCTATAAACTCGAAGTCGTCGCCATTCCGACCAATCGCCCCCTCATCCGTCTGAACCATCCTGACTTGATCTTTCTCACCGAAAAGGAGAAATGGGAAGCCGTGGTCGAGGAAGTGGAACGGATTCACCGCTACGACGTGCTCCACCTCACCGACGGCACGACCCTGGTGGGTATCATCAAGAAAGAAAGCGACACGGCTGTGGACATCGAACTGCGCCAAGAGCGCGAACGGCGCCATGTTCCCCGCGAACAGATCGAACGAATCGAGTACCACGGTCGACCGATTTTGATCGGTACCACCGATGTGGCGAAATCGGAGAAACTCAGCGCCATGCTCCGGCGCCGCGGGATCCGGCACGAGTTGCTCAACGCCAAACCAGAATACGCCCAACGCGAGGCGGAAATCGTCGCTCAGGCCGGCCGCATCGGCGCCGTCACGATTTCGACCAACATGGCCGGCCGCGGCACCGATATCATCCTGGGAGGGAATCCCGAAACCCTGGCCTGGGCACGGCTCAAGGACGCCCGAGGGCCGGATAACCGCCTCCTTTATCCCACCCGCCTGGACGTGCCCGACGACATCTGGAAGAAAACCGTTGCCGAGATTCGTGCCAAGGAAAAAATGGAGGAGGAAGGACGCAAGGTTGCCGCGATGGGCGGGTTGCACATCATCGGCACGGAACGCCACGAAGCCCGTCGGATCGACAACCAGCTGCGGGGCCGCGCCGGCCGTCAAGGCGATCCCGGATCGAGCCGCTTTTTCCTCTCCTTGCAAGACGACTTGATGCGCATCTTTGCCGGCGAATGGGTCACGCGCGTTTTGAAGTCGATGGGCATGGAGTACGGCCAGGCCATTGAAAGCCGGATGGTCACCAAGCGTATCGAAGGCGCTCAACGCAAAGTCGAAGAGCGCAACTTCGACATCCGCAAAAACCTCCTCGAATACGACGAAGTCATGGACCATCAGCGGAAGCGCGTCTATGGCTACCGCCAAGACATTCTCAACGGCGCCAACTGCAAACTGCTGATCTTGCAAATGATCGATGGGCAAATCGCCTCCGCCGTGCGGCGCTTCTTGGCCGACGACTACGGCCCAGCCAGTTTCGCGGAATTGGCCTCGCGGCAGTTGACCGTCGAATTCAGCCCCGCCGATTTTGAGCGCATGTCGTACGAAGATGCGCAAAACTTCGCCCTGACGCGGGCGCTCAAAATGGTGCCCACGCAAATTCAAGAAGCGATCGACGAAAACCTCCCGCTCGACACCGAACAATCCGAATGGAACTGGCGGGCGATGTCGGATCGCGTCAACAAGTTGTGGTCGCTCAAAACCACCGATCGCTCGCTGAAGAAAATCGGCCGCGACCATTTGGCCGAGTTCTTGATCGCCGAGGCCGAGAAGTACCTTCGCAGCGTCGATCTGTCCAAGGGAGCGATCTACCTCAAGGAAGATTGGGGCCGCATCTCGCTCTGTGCGTGGATGAAACAAAAGTTCGACCTGCGATTGGATCCCGATCATTTCAAGGAAATGCGCGCGGAGGCGATCCATGCCGAACTTGTTGAAGAGGTTCGCAAGCTGTATCGGCAGAAAGAGATCGAATTCCCCGTGAAGGTTGCCATGGCTCGCTTCATGCCAGAGCAATCGCGTCTGCACTTCAACATGGGACTGCCGCGCTACGATCGAGAAGGATTGTATCGCTGGTACCAGGCGCGATTCGCCGGCCGTGTCTCCGCGCCGACGATAACCGAAGAGGAATTCCGCACGGAGACACGCAGCAGAATCTTGGAAAAGCTCTATGCCGTCAGTCGCGCCGCTCTGCCCGAGGCAACCCCTGCCGACCTCGACGCCAAGCTCGCTGAGGAATTCGCCGGGGCCAAATATGCGGAGGAGGCCGACGCCGAGGAATTGGCGCAGTGGTGTCGCGCGCACCTTGGTCTGGACGTCTCACCCCAGGAATTGACGGGCAAGACCATCGACGAGACGCGCCACCATCTTTGGAATGCCTACGACGCCAAATATCGTCCGGAAATGAAGCGCGTCGAACGGGGCCTGTTGTTGGATCGTCTCGACCGTGCCTGGAAAAATCATCTCTACGTCATGGACCATCTCCGCCAGGGGATTGGATTGGTCGGCTACGCTCAGATCGACCCGAAGACCGAATACAAACGGCAGGGCATGAAGGAATTCGACGCCATGTGGGAAGGCCTGAGCGACAAAGTCACCGACGCCATCTTCCGCCTGGAAAACGACGAAGCCTTCGAAGAATCGGTCTGGTTGATCAGTTCCACGATTCACGACGAAGCACCGCGGGCCCTGGTCAGCGCCCAAGAGCAACAACAGGCGGATGCCTCGACCGACACCCCCAAGAAGATCGATCCAATCCGTAAGAGCGGCGCCAAGGTCGGCCGCAATGACGCCTGCCCGTGCGGCAGCGGCAAGAAATACAAACATTGCTGTATGCGCAAAGTGGCCGTCTGACGCCGTGAGGCGGCGTGCGGGCCATGGGCCTCCGCGTCGCAGGCGGTCATTTGTCTCCACGGGAACGGATTCCCATGCCCTACCTTCTCAATCTCGTTTATGTCTTGGTCCTGGTGCTGGCGTCGCCGTGGCTGATGTATCGCGCCCTTGCCACGGGCAAATATCGGCGCGGCTGGCGGGCGAAGTTGTGGGGCGATGTCTTGCCCCTTGCCCCTCGCCGGTCCCTGTCCACGGTGCCGGCGCGGCGCTGTGTCTGGTTCCACGGCGTCAGCGTCGGTGAGATCCACCTCGTGCGTCCCTTGGTGGCGGCGTTTCGCCGGCGATATCCGCAGGACCGCGTGGTCATCTCCTCGACCACCGACACGGGGTACGACGAAGCCCGGAAATGGTTCCCCGAGGCGGAAGTTTGTTTTTGGCCCTGCGATTTCTCCTGGGCCGTTCACCGCGCTTTGGACCAGGTTCGCCCCGATCTGGTGGTGCTGGCCGAGAGCGAACTATGGCCGAATTTCATCTGGGCCGCTGCTCGTCGGCGCGTCAAGTTGGCGATCATCAACGGCCGCATGAGTCCGCGCAGCGCTGCGCGCTTTCGCAAAGTGCGTCGGCTGGCGCGAAGCGTGGTTGCGAAACTCGATCTCATTGCCGCCCAAACGGAGGAATACGCCGCAGCCTATCGCGAGTTGGGCTGTCCCAACGTCGTGGTCACCGGCTCGGTGAAATACGACGGCGCTGGGGGCGATCGCGGCAATGCGCGAACCAATGCCCTGCGAACGATGTTCGGCATTGGTGCGGGGGAACTGGTCCTGGTGGCCGGCAGCACGCAAGCGCCGGAGGAGGCAGCGATCTTGAGTATCTATCGCCGTGCCCGCGAGCGATGTCCGCGGCTCCGCTTGATCATCGTACCGCGCCACCAAGATCGTTTCGAGGAAGTGGCTCGGTTGTTGGCTGGTGCCGGCGTCGCGTTCGCCCGTCGCAGCGAGCTGGGCCTTGCGGGAGCTGCCGCGGCCAGCGGCAAGGTCATCCTCGTCGACACGATCGGCGAACTGAATGCCGTGTGGGGGTTGGCCGATGTGGCCTTTGTCGGCGGCAGCTTCGACGGCCTCCGCGGCGGACAAAACATGATCGAACCGGCCGCTTATGGTGCGGCCGTGCTCTTTGGCCCGCATACCTGGAATTTTCAGCACATCGTAAGCCAGCTGAAGGCGCATCAGGCCGCGATCGAATGCGCCGATACGGCGGCGTTGGAGCGCGAGGTCGTTCGCCTGTTGAGTGATGGCGAAGCCCGACGGCGCTTGGGAGAAGCGGCCCGGAACTTTGTCCAAGCACAACAAGGGGCGACCGAAAAAACCATCCTGGCGCTGGGACGACTGCTTGATCCGCAGGCCGGCGCCGCTCAGGCAGCCTAAGCCTGGACGAGCGTGTCTCGCGCCGCGGCCCAGCGGCCAGGGCCGTACCGATTTTCCTACCATGAATGGCATGCCGGCGCTGGTGATTGAAACGTACGGTCTGCACATCGGCTTTCTGGGTTGTTACGGCAACGAATGGATCGCCACCCCCAACCTCGATCGGCTGGCGACCGACGGCATCGTGTTTGAACGCCACATCCATCACGAGCCGGGGAGATCGAGTTGTTTCAATCTGGGCGATGGCATCGTCCGTGTGACAGCGACGACGCTTGCCGATTGGGCGGCAAACGTGTCGCGGGCCTGGCAGTCGTGTGACGGGCGTTTGCTCTGGGTCGACGGTCCCATGCTGGGGCCGCCTTGGGACCTGCCGGCGGATCTCCGCACGGTCTATGACGATGACGATGACGATGCCGATGCGGCGCAGGCGCAGGACGTTCATGTACCGCTGGGGGTCGTCGGCAAGCTGCCGCTCCGCGCTGTCACGGCGCTCCAAAACAGGTACGCCGCCGCCGTGACGTGGTTCGACGCGCAACTGGGCGAGCTGCTTACGACGTTGGCCGGCGCCGCGACCTGGGACGACACGATCGTCGTCGTGACGGCACGGGCCGGTCTGCCGCTGGGCGAACATGGGCTGGTGGGGTATGAGCGCGCCTGGTTGCACGAGGAATTCGTTCACGTGCCGCTCCTGATGCGCTTGCCGCAGCGCCAAGCCCGAGGTTGGCGGCTGGATGTCCTGACGCAACCGGTCGACCTGGAGGCAACCTTGGCCAAGCTGCTGGGCAACGGTGCCGGGCCGAGTGGCGGCCACGACCTCACGCTGCTTCTGACGGGCGCCGGCGCCGCCGTACGGTCGCACGCCTTCTCTCGGCTGCAAATCGGCGACAGCGCGGAAGCGGCGCTCCGCTCGGATGAATGGGCCTATCTTTTGCCGCTGAAGGTGCCCGCGGGCGATCCGCCCCGCCCACCGCAGTTGTATGCCAAGCCGGCCGACCGTTGGGAAGTCAACGACGTACGGCAACATCATTTGGAACTCGCCGAGCGGCTGGAGCAAGAGTTGGCGCGGGCGGTCGGGTTATAATGATACCATGACGAACGTCCTGGACCGTGAAGAGTACATCGAACAAGCCTATTTTTTCCGCACGCTGCGTGAACGTCTGGCCGAGAACCTGCCGACGCAGCAGATTCTCGAGCAATTGCCGCAAGAGATCCTATCGATCACCCGTCTGCCGATGGCCATCGAATTCATCGCTGCGGAGGTCAAGCACACGGGCCAACTGGCCTCCGGGTTCACGAAGTTGCCGCACTATTTCACCCCGTTCCAGGCGTTCGTCATCGAGAATACCGAAATCGAAAACCGGCGTTTCAGCATCGACATCGCCTTGCTCATTCTGGAACGCGAAGCGCTCTATCGCGCGGGCACGCCGACGCCGGCGGGGCTGTTCGTTTACGAATTCGAAACGCTCAGTCGCAATCGCTTGGGCTACGATGCCGGTCTGCGGCGGATGCGTGAGGACGGCTTTTTCAACGACGATTGGCGAGCCTTTCTCGACATGGTTCAGCGCCATATCGGCGCTGTGGACTTCGCAGATCTTATCTATCTGCGTTCGGAGCTCTACGTCAAGGACCAACGTCGTAAGGATCCCGACTACGCGCCGCCGGCGCCGGTGCTTTTCGGCGAGAAGGAAGGCAAGATCGCCAAGGCGAATCGCGGCCGCGATCCGCTGTACCTGTTCGCGGCCCTGCAACGGCAACTCGGCTATCCGGAGGTGCCGCGGGCCCGGCCCAAGGACGATCCGCGTATCCAGTTGGAAGCACTCAAGGTCAAGATCCGCGAGCTGGAAACGCGGATGAAGCTCCTCGAAGGCGAGGTCAAAGGGCGGGTCGATTTGAGCGAATTCATGGTCAAACCGGACGAGGCGACCTTTCCGCAAGACGATGAGTGAGGCGGCTGGCCGCCGCCGGGCCGGAGGCAGTACATTGATAAAGCATGGACGCAGGCAACTCCCTCCGCGTGGTGCTGGTGCACGACTGGTTGACCGGCATGCGCGGCGGGGAAAAGGTGCTGGAACAGCTCTGCCGACTCTGGCCGGCGGCGCCGATTTACACCTTGGTGCACCGCCGTGGAGCGGTGACGCGTACGATCGAGGCCCACGCGATCACGGCGAGTTGGCTCAACCGGTTGCCGGCCGTCCATCGTTACTATCGCGCCTTGTTGCCGGTCATGCCCAGGGCCTTGCCGCGTCGACTGCCCTCCTGCGATGTCGTGCTCAGCATCAGCCATTGCGTGGCCAAGGGGGTGACGCCTCCGCTCGGGACGCCGCATGTTTGCTACTGCCTGACGCCGATGCGCTACGCCTGGCACCTGCGGGCA
>JANWVS010000132.1 GCA_025056835.1 Gemmataceae bacterium
GAAACGTATCCGAGGTTCGACCCAACGGAGCTGACCGACGCCGACCTCGACGACGATCAGCTCGATGCTCTCGGCGCCATGTTGACCGACCTGGAAAACGGCGTCGGCGAGGTCGATGTGCCGGAAGCGGCGCGCCGCCTGCGCTACGATCTTTGCTCGGAATGTCATCGCCGCTTTCTCCGCGATCCGTTGGCCAAGGAACAACGGAAGCTGCTGCATTTCAGCAAGAACTAAAGGGGAGCGGGGCTGCGGCGGGATCGGCTCCGCGGCCGGGGCCGTTCGACGGTAGCGCAACTCGCTGTTTTTCCAACGAGCCAGAGCAGTTGACGACCGATACGAAAAGACTGGTTGCACCAGCGACCAGCGCTGTTCCGCGGCCCCGGCGCCGTTTTCCCTTGTCGCAGGAGCCGACGAACCGGTAGAATGCGGCGGCGCTTGGACAAGGATGTCGTCCCCATGAAAATTCGCCACCCCGCCTTGATTCGGACACTAGGTTTCACGGGGGCTTGTTTGCTCAAGGCCTGGCTCGGCACCCTCCGTGTCCGCACGGACCTTGGTGCCGGCACGCAGATCCCCGCCGACCGCCGGCGCCAGCCGGTCGTTTACTGTTTCTGGCACGAAAACCTGCTGATGGGGGTCAAGTAAGGCCGCTACACCCGCGCCCGCGTAAGCCCAAACGCCGACGGCGAGCTGCTGTCGCAGATTTTGCGAAGAATGGGTCTGGAACCGGTCCGCGGCTCGACGACGCGCGGCGGGGCCGGGGCGCTTTTGGAGTTGCTGCGCTGCTCCAAGCGCCACTGGAACATCGGCATAACTCCGGATGGTCCGCGTGGGCCGCGGCGCCGCGTGCAACTCGGCGTGGTCTACGTGGCCGCCAAGCTCGGTTTGCCGCTCATGCTCGGTTCGGCCGGCTACGAACACGCCTGGCGCGCACCGAGCTGGGACCGCTTCGTCGTGCCCTATCCGTATTCGCGAGTCAATATCGTCACCGCGCCGCTGCTGGTGGTCCCCGATGGCCTCAACCATGCCGGCTTGGAGGCGTATCGCCGCCTCATCGAAGAGCAGCTTCATTTCCTCGACGAAGACGCGCAGCGCTGGACAGAAGGCCGACCGCGTTTGTCCAAGGCGGACTTGCCGACGGCCCCGATCCTCAGCGCCGCGGCCTGGCGTCAGTCGAAGTGAACGATGGCGAAGGCCGCTTCGCTACCCACGGGAAATCCGAGCGGGCGCAGCTCGGCAACCATGGGGCAACACGTCATTTCCGGCTGGTTTCGAGCCAGCGCCGCCACGCCGCCACGTCTGGACCGAAGCGTTGACCGGTCACCGCTTCCAGATGCGCCGCCACCTTGGCCCGATCGTCTTGGGGGGCTTCCTCTAAAAGGCCTACCAGGTACGCGGGATCGTGGAGGAGGTCGAGGGCCGCGATCGTCTGGCTGATCTTGTGCGCGTCGGGATGGGCGGCCATGATCTTGTTGAGCCGCAAGGCCGCTTCTTGCGAAAGATTACTATCCTTGAGCCGCTCTTGGATCAGGTCCTTGTAGACCTCGAAGCGCTCGTGCAGCAGTTTGCTCGCCTTGTCGCGCGTCGCGAATTTATCACTATCGAGATCGGCGATGAGCTTTTTGCCCTCTTCCAGCGTTTGCGGCGTGCGCGTCACCAGCGCCAGCACGGCCCGCTTCATTTCCGGGGTGTTCGATGGCGGCACTACGCGAATGGCCAACGCCTGGAAAACCGGCAGCACCTGGTTGTCCAGCAGGGAGCGGTGTTGTTTGTAAAGTTGCAAGAAACTCGGAGCACTGGCGGCAAAAGCCTTACCGGCTATCACGCCGGCCATCGTCGCCGTGCCGGTCTTGCTCTGTTGGAACAGGACCATATCGCCGTCGGGGTGCGTCAGCAGCAAGCGCAGGCTGCCCTTGCCGTCGTCGAACCATTCCAAGCTGCGTTCCGGCGCGGTGCTCTCCGTCAGTTCCATCCGGACGACGTCCCCGCTGGTGGCCAAGCGGCCGCTGAGTGCTCTCCCCTGGAAACTAATCTCGCGCCGATTGGCGCCGACCGACATGCTGCTGCCGGTCAAGCCGCCCGCCTGAGCGCGCATCTGATTGAAGATGGCCTCGATCGGCGGGCCGTTGGCGGTGAGGATCACGTTGGCCTTGGGCTGGATTTTCGGGGGGTCGCCCCAGCCTTTGCGGTCGAGCTTGAGGCGCGGACCGTCGAAAACAAAGTCGAAAATCTGTTCGAACTGCGGTTGGAGGCGGTTCAACAGGCCGTCCTGTTGCAGCAGCGAGTTGGCCGGCGTCCGACTTTCCTGGACCGCCGCGCCGACCTCCCTGCCGAGCCAGGCGCCAAGCAGACAACCAGCAACAAGGAGACAACCAGCGACCGCACGGGAGAGAAGGTGCCTTTTCATGGTCGTTCCCCCTAGCACAATTCGTCGATGGGCCGGCCGCTGGGGAGAATGGGAATCGGCCGGCCGGTATTGTCGTGATAGACGGTCTGCGGGTCGATGCCCAGATGACGGTAGACCGTCGCGAGCACGTCTTGCGGCGTTTTCGGATTCGCCTTGGGAAAAGCGCCTTTGGAATCCGATTCGCCGACGACAATACCGCCGCGGATCGGCCCGCCGGCGAGAGCTGCGCTAAAGACGTTGGGATAATGGTCGCGGCCGGCGTCGTTGTTGACGCGCGGCGTCCGGCCGAATTCGCCCCAGGCCAGCACCAGGGTCGATTCGAGCAAACCGCGTGCCTCCAGGTCCTCGATCAAGGCCGGAAACGCCTGATCCCAGCGGGGCAGGAAACCGCGCCGCAGCGAATCGAAGCCGAGCACATGCGTGTCCCACCATCGGCAATCGACCGTGACCAGGCGGACGCCGGCCTCAATCAACCGCCGCGCCAGGACCATCCGCTGGGCCCAGTTCGGCGCCCCACAGCGATTGGCCGCTCCGGGGTCGAAAGCCGGTTGGAAACCGTAGCGCTCGCGGACCGCTTGCGGTTCGGCATCGAGGTCGAAGGCGTCGCGGGCCGTCGGCGAAGTGAGAATGTCCCACGCCTGTTGTTGGTAGCGATCGAGGGCCTGGAACTGTCCGGAAGCATCCAGATCGCGGCGCAGATGATCGAAGCTGCGGAGCAGACCGCGCCGGTCACCGATTCGCTCCAGGGTCACACCCGTCGGCAACGAGAAATTCGGCACGCGAAACGGGCCGGGAGCGGCAGGGTCGGCTTGGGTCTCGAACGGTTTGTGGGCCACCCCCAGGTACGCCGGTCCGGTGCCCGGCACCATGCGGGGAATCATCACATAGGCAGGTAGTTCCGGGTTGAGGTGTCCCAACTGCCGCGATACGATCGAACCGCAACTGGGGTGGATGTTCTGGTCCGGGTTGGGGCCGCTGTCGTAGCCTGTGAAGCAGATCTGGTCGCCGCTGGAATGGCCGGCGTCGTGATGATGCAGACTGCGCACAATCGACCACTTGTCCATGATGCGGGCGCTGCGCGGCAGCAGGTCCGAGAGCTGGATGCCGGCCACGCGCGTGCGGATGACGCCGAACTCGCCGCGATACTCGGCCGGAGCATCGGGTTTGGGGTCCCACGTGTCGATGTGCGACGGGCCGCCGCGCATCCAAAGGATGATCACCGACGGCCGCCGGGAACTGTTTGGATTGGCACGGGCTTCGTGGCGGAGCAATTCCCCCAGGGACAAGCCCAAGCTGCCCAGCACGCCTGCCTTGACAAAACTGCGTCGGCTGATGCCGACCACGCGATGCAGCTCAGCGCAGCCGCGCCGGCAGAAACGTTCCCGCATGGTCACCCCCCCCAAAGGAATCGACATCGTCCATCTTATCCGGCGGCCAGCAACGGTGCCAAGGGAACTTGCGGCCCGGTGTCGCTTCCTTCAAGACTGTTCGATGGTGCCACACGTCCTTTCACGTTGGTGGAAGACCGGTCCGGTTCGTTCGACAACGACCGACATGCGCCGCACGCGAACGGCCCTGTCTTTCGTTGCTGTTGTTCCAAGGGGCGGCGAGCAGGCCGTTCGAGCACCGCTATGCTTTGAGGCGAACGCTGTTCTATTCTTCTTTTACGCGAAGGTTCTTGATCTCCATGGCGCCGAATTCGGCCCGGATCATCAGCGGCGTCGCCTTGCTGCCGGCTTTTGAGGTGCGCGTGGTCTGACCGTTGACCTTATGCTCCAGTTTGTCGCCGCTCACGATGATTTCCAAGGTGTACCATTGGCCTTCCTTAACGTCCTTGTGTTCTTTGTTGCCGGGGACGATGTCATATTTGCTGCCGCGCAGGAAAATGTCGTTGTTGCACTTCGGCCCTGGTTTGAAGTCCAACTTGACGTGGACGTCCTTGCCGAATTCCCGGGTTGTCTCGATGTACGAATCTCCCGGGACGGCGGGATCGATCACGAGGACGCCGCCCTGGACCTTGAAACGGCCGCGGTACGCCTCCGTTTTGCCTTCGAGAAGTTCTTTGTTCCCCTTGGCTTGGCGCCAGCCGTCGAGGTTTTTGCCGTTGAACAGGGACACGAAGCCGGGTTCGGTTGGGAAATCGCCGGCCTGTCCGTGCGACAGCGCCAGCATCGGTGCGGCTATGAGGGCGGTTGTCGTCAGCCAAAAACGTCGCATAGGCTCTCCGTGGGTGAAAACGACCGTCGCGGTCTGCTGGGATGGGCGTGCTCGGGGGGTGAGAGCATTGTACCGCGCCGGCCGTCGGCGCGCGAGTTCCCCTTGCAACGAGCGGTTGCTGTTTTTCCGAAAGTAACAATAATGAAAGAAACGTCCCGGACCGACAGCCATGATCATCAAGCCGTGCTTGCTGGTCGTCGATGATGAGCCTGACCTGGTGCAGAGCGTCAAGGACCTGCTCCGGTTCGACTTTCGCGTCTTGGGCGCGACCCGGGCGGCCGATGGCCTGGCGATCATGGACAAGGAAGACGTTCATGTCGTCATGTCCGATCAACGCATGCCGGAAATGACCGGCGTCGAATTTCTCAAGCGTGTCAAGCAAACGCACCCGGATGCGATTCGTCTGCTCTTCACCGCATACGCCGACCTCAGCGCCGTGGCCGCGGCGATCAACGAGGGCAACGTGTACCGCTACATTTCCAAGCCCTGGGAGGCCGACGAACTGCGGTTGGTGTTGCGGCAGGCGGTGGATCAGTACCACCTTCAAGCGGAGCGCAAGCGGCTGCTGCAGGAAGTCCAAGAAAAGAACCGGCAGCTCGAAGCAGCCAATGCTGAGCTGCGCCGTGCCAACGACCTCAAGCAGGCCTTCATCAAGGTCGCCAGCCACGAGCTGCGCACGCCGCTGACGATCATCTTGGGCATGGCCGAGCTGGGGCTCAAATTGCATCCGCAGCCGGGTCCGGTCGGCGACTGGCTGGCGCAGATTCACCAGGCCGCCGTTCGACTCAACGAGCGCGTCGATCAGATGGTGAAATTGCACCGCGCCGAGAAGTTCGAGCGGCCCCTGCAACCGGTGGAATTGCCGCTGGTCGACTTGCTGCGTGGAGCGGCCCAGGAGGTGCAAAGCTTCGTCGCCCAGCGCCGCCAGCGTCTGGAGATCAACACCGACGATCGGCTCGGCGTCATTCGCGGCGAGCGCGACAAGCTGCACGATTGCATTGTGCAGTTGCTGGTCAATGCCATCAAGTTCACGCCTGACGGCGGTACAATCCGCCTCGGCGCCAGCCGCGGCGCCGATGGCAGCGTACGCATCACCGTCTCCGACACGGGACAAGGCATCGACCCCGACAGCGTGGCCCGCATCTTCGATCCGTTCTTCACGCGCTTCGACGTCTCGCGGCACACCTCGGGGACGTTCGAGTTCGACCGCCGCGGCCTAGGACTCGGTTTGGCGGTGGTCAAGGCCTTCGTGGAAATGCACGGCGGCAAGGTCTGGGTCGAGAGTCAACTCCAGCGCGGAACGACCTTCACAATCGCCTTGCCGGCTGAATTGCCGCTGCAAAAGGAAACTGCCTGAGACGATCGAAACCTTTGCTTGAGCCGGTGCCGTCGCCAACCGCCCAACCCGGCGTCGGCCGAGGTTCACCACCGCATGCGTCGTTGCGCTCGTTGGCGTAAGTAGATGGCCAGGCCGTTGAGCAGCAAGAGCAACAACAGCAGCACCAAGCTGGCCATGGCCATGTTGAAGTTCCATTGGCGGATGACGACGCCGTCGATCTCGGGATTCGTCGGCCGTTCCGCCCAGTTGTAAATCTGAATCGGTAGGACCGTGAATTCACTGAACGGCGTAGGCGAATACGCAATGAAAGTGGTGGCGCCGAACAGCACCAGCGGCGCCGCCTCGCCGATGGCGACCGGACCCGAGCGGTCAGTACTTGATCGGGTCGATGATCGCATCGAGGTTGAGCTGGTCACAGAAGTCGAGGAAGTCGTCGCGCAGCGCGGCGATGTGGAGATCGGCCGG
>JANWVS010000133.1 GCA_025056835.1 Gemmataceae bacterium
TGGCAGAAGAGGCAGTTGTCGCTGATGGCACGCTGGAAACCGGCGTGCTCGGCACGGTCGTAACCGGGCGACATGAACCAAGCCCGTCGAGAGGCGTACCAGGTGATGGGTGATTCGACCAGAAAACCGTCGATTTCAGCCAAGAAAGTCTGAGCATGTCGGCCGGAGCCGACGACGTACTTGACGGGAATGTCGTTGAGGACCGCCACGGGTTTGCCGTCGACAAGCAGGGTCTCGCGATGCCATAATTGGCCATTCTTGCGGACGACGGTGTAGCGGCGTTTGGAAACCGGATGATCGAATTCTGCATCAGGGGGAGCGACGGTGGGGTCGACCACGGCCATGGATCGCCCCATGCCGGTGCGGCGCAGGGAGGCGAGATGACTGGGATGGCAGCTGACACAGCGGTCGCTGCCGACGTAAGCGACTCCGGGGACCGTGTTGCGAAACGGGCTGGCGGGCCATGGGAGCGTCGCAAGCGTTGCCGGCATCGGGCGTTCACGCCCCAGCCACCACACCGCCGCCAGCGCAGCCACGCCGCCGACGCTGGCCGACAACCACCAGCGCCTTGACCGCGTAATCGCCAAGACGATGGTTTTGAAAATGCTGGAATTCACGTTGGCGAATCTTGACTTCGATCTCCGAACCTGTTGGAATAAACTATTAAGTTCCCATGAAAAGGTTTGGTCGATGGTCACGCGCGCAACAGCGGTATCGGGATTAGGCGGCGTGATGTTGCTGCTTCTCGTCGGTTGCGGAAGCGGACCGTCTCCGGCGGCTACCAGTGCCGAACACCTACGGCAATTGGCCCGGCTCTGCGGCAACTACGCAAGCGTCCACAAAGGCAAAATGCCCACCGATGTGGATGAGTTGAAGAAATTCGCCAAAACATTCGACAAATCCGGCGCCGATACAGACAGCTTCTTTGTATCGCCGCGCGACAACGAGCCTTACGTGCTAAAGTTGAATGTTACGATGTCGATGCCTGGCATCGGCAAAAAGATGCTGCTGGCCTATGAAAAAACCGGTGTCGGCGGCAAGCGCTTCGTGGCCTACAACACGGTCGAAGTCGAAGAAGTCGACGAAGCCCGATTCAACGAGCTGATCGCAGGGAAATGAAAAACAGGTCCCTGCTTTTGTGTAAGTCGTTATTCATCGTTTTTGTTTTCCGAAAAGGGGGTTCTCCATGCGCTTTAGGCTTTGGCCAGGCCGTTTCCCGGCACGAGGGTTCACGTTAATTGAGCTGCTCGTGGTGATCGCGATTATTGCGATTCTCATCGGCCTGTTGCTGCCGGCCGTGCAAAAGGTTCGCGAAGCGGCAGCGCGCACGCAGTGCGCCAACAATCTGAAGCAGATCGGCGTCGCCATTCACTCGGCACACGATGCCAACAAAATGTTTCCCACGGGCGGGACAACGCCATGGGCAGGAATATCTTATGCCGCCAGCGGTGCTCCCGAAGGCCCCGCGCGCCAAACGGCCGGCTGGGCATTTCAGATCTTGCCCTATATCGAACAAGAAAACGTTTATCGTGAACCATACGGAACTGCCCAAACGCGCGTCATCCGGATTTACTTCTGCCCGTCACGCCGAAATGTCGCGTTTCAAGGGGGCCGGGTCTTGATGGATTACTGCGGATTGACGCCTGGCGACCAACCTAATTCATGGGACCAGTTCTGGTACGGTAACGTCTGGGGGGTTCCCACCACGGCGCCGTACAACGGCGTGATCGTGCGCACCTTTACCGCGGGCGGCAGGGTCACAATGGCCACGGTCAACGATGGTTTGTCGAACACAGCCGTCATCTCGGAAGCACGCAAGGACGTTAACAACTACTTCAGCGGCGACTGGCACGACGACCAAGGTTGGATCGATGGCTGGGACCCGGACATCATGCGCTACACGGCGTTGCTGCCGCAGCGCGACCGGCCCGGGGGGGTGAGCGGCTACGAAGCCGGCTCGGCCCATCACCAAGGTGTCATGACCCTCATGGGTGACGGCACGGTTCGTCTGATTACATACAGTGTCACTGCCACGACCTGGAATTTCCTTGCTCACCGTCGCGACGGCCTGATCCTTACGCTCGACAATTAACGTGGGCGAACGGATTGGTTAGCGACCCGAAATCGTCGGCGGTTGCGATCGTGCCTACCCGCCGAAGTTGAGTGGTTGGTGCCGCGTTTATCTCTAAAACCCGAGGCGGGGATGGTGGAACCGGAAGGAATCGGGAAGTCTTCTGATTCCCATCCCCCTCGCTTGGGTTCTGGAAACGAACCAATCCTTTTGGCTCGATACCGAGGATTCCGCGATGCACAGTGAGGTCGCAAAGCAGCTGGAGCGCTGGTTCGATGCCCTGAAAACAGGTGACGCCGATCAAGTAACCCGGTTGTATTCCGCCGATGCAATTCTGCTGTCAACACTCGAAGGGGATGTGAAACAGGGCCATCCCCAGATTCGTGACTACTTTGCCAGAGCATTTTTACCCAAGAAGCCTGTCGGTTCTGTTGTGCAGCCCTTCACGCGCTTGCTGGGCGGAGTCGCCGTCAACTCCGGTATTTACCAATTCGAGGTCAACAACAAAACCGGCGGTCGTCAGACGGTGAAGGCTCGGTACACTTTCGTGTATCAATGGCGCGACTCCGATTGGCTGATCGTCGAGCACCATTCGTCGAAGATGCCGGAAGAAAGCGACTCGTCATCTGCGGCCACCGGTAAACCCGGCCGACAATCCCGTCGCAAATCGTAAGCGGCCGGGTGGAAAATGCGCCGTTCCGCCGGTGGCCGGGGCCGGCGCGCCGCAACCGAGTCGACGCAATATGAAAAGCGAGGCTCAGCCCCGTGAGACGGCCCCCTCGCTTCAGAGGAGCGAACAGGTTCCTACCGTTCGCCACCGCCCGGTTTCAGCAACCCTCCCGGCGGAGCCAACCCACCTGGCGGAGGCAAGGCACCCGGAGCTGCTCCGCCCGGAGGCGGTAGGTTGCCCGGGTTGCCGACGCCCGGAGGCGCGATGCCGCCAGGTCCGATGCCGCCCGGCGGTGCGAAGCCGCCAGCGCCCAAGCCGGGTTGGTTGAATTGGTTCGTGGCCTTCTTCCGAGGAGTGTAGCGGACTAAGCGGTAGTAATCTTCGGCTGCCTGCACTTTGAGATGAACGCCGTCCATGAAGGAATACCAATCCCTCGCGAATAACCGGACACGGTCGAGGTCAAGTTGCCGCGGATTGCTACGATCCATCAGGTCGAAGGCCCGGCCAAAGCACGATTGCAGCACCTTGTCGTCGATTTCCAAGTCACGCGGAAGATGGGCGATTTCGTCTAAGTAGCGCATCAGTTGCGGTAATTTTTTGTTGTAGAGCAGATAATACGTCAGCGCCCACGCCGAACTTTGGGCTACCTCCCGCTGCACCTTGGCCGCGTCGCCTTTGTCATCTTGCTTTTCTTTGTTGTTGGCAACCTGTCGCTGGTCGTCTTCGGCCATCCTCAAATCGCGGAAGTAGCGATCAGAAATCGTCCGCATCAAAGCCTCGAACGACACGCCGAGTCGTTCTTTGTCTTTGCGGTAATAGTTGAAAGCAATCAAATGCGACCAGCTTGGCAAGCCAACGCCGCTGAAAAGGGCACCATACGGCGTGTCGAAATAGCTGGCCAAGCCGGTTTGAATCCACTCCGGCACGTGGACCATGCGCGGTAATAATCCGCTGGCAAACAGCAGTTGCCGTGTCGCTTCGTGCGAAATCGCCGCTCGCTCTGCCTCATCTTCCATGGCCTTATGAATGAGCAGAAGCGTTTGCACCGCGGCCAACGGCTCCACCGCACCCGCAGTCTCCTTACGGTCCCAGATCGCGCCGCTGATGAATTCATCGCGACCGATTTTGGTCGTGGCAACGATCCTTTGGGTCAGTTCTTGCATCTTCTTGTCAAACAATGTGAAGTCGTCGTCGAGCCGTTTGGCGGACAATACGATCAAGCTATCCCGCCGCGGTGTGAAACTATCCGCGACCATCGGTTGGCCGCCCCAGGCCAGATGGCGATCGAAAAAGCTCTGACGGTCATCGACCAACACCGCGTAGAGGCGATAGTTGGGAATCGTCGGTTGCGGTCCGTTTTCTTGAAGAGCAAACCAGTAGAAAAAGTTCTCCAAGGCTTCCTCGAGCCGAGCCAGCCGGCGCTTATTGGCCGACTGGAAGAGCGGTCCGTCGTTCCGCGTCAAGAGAACATAGTGGCCCGCGTCGCTCGTGACCGACTTATAACCGCCATCGGCCTTCAACTCATTGATCAAAGCCTGCGTCGCCCGGTCCTCACCGCTCGGCGCTTTCTTCAATTCGGCGGCGACACGCTGGTAATTCACGGCGGCATAATGCTTGGGATCCGCCTTGATTAACGCGGCCATGGCATTGTGAAATTCCTTGGTCAGCCCATGGCTGAGGGCATAAGACGCAGCCAGATAGCAGCCGGTGGCGTCTTTGGCCTCTTGGACAACGCCGGCGTACTTCTTGTTGAACTCACGCAGGTTCGAAGGATGCTCGACGTGCGTGTATTCGACCATATCTTTGACGAGTTCTTGAAATAGGAAACGACCTTTTCGCCCGAAACGGTGGTCGAATTCAAACACCGGGCGTTGCGGCAGCACCTGCACTTTCGAGCGCACTTCGAGGCACACATAAATATAATGCGGCGGCGTCTCCGTTTGACCGCCGCCTTGCGGCCCGAACTGCCCTTGACCGAAACCTCCGGGACCCACCGCCGGTGGCGCCCCTCCCCCAGGTCCCACTGCGGGCGGGGCACCGCCACCAGGTCCCACCGCTGGAGGCGCGCCGCCACCCGGACCAACTGCCGGTGGGGCGCCGCCTGGCCCGACCGCGGGCGGCGCACCGCCAAACCCTTTTCCACCGCCAGGGAAACCTTTGCCCCCACCAGGGAATCCCTTGCCTCCGCCAAACCCACCGATTCCGCCGCCAAATCCACCACCGAGCCCTGCCCCCCCGCCGGGCGCGCTCATCCCTGGGGCGCCCAAACCCGGCGCACCAATGCCAGGTTGGCCGAAACCACCCGGTGCGCCGATACCAGGCTGGCCGACCCCCGGTTGACCGCCTTGGCCAGTGCCGCTGGCCGCATCGAAATTGACCTTATTGAGGTCGATTTTGATGAAGAGATAATCGGCCGTCACCGGGCCGGCGCAAGCTAGAAATAGTCCCGCGAGTGCCGCCAATCGTTTCATGGAAACCTCCGCTCGGCGATGTGCATGATTAAGACTTATTCTCTCATGCCTTGTGCTCCAGGGCAACAGCAAATCCGGCGCATTTTCCCGGTCGGTCAAAGCCGTTCGGTAGCGGCGCACGTCGTTAGTTTTCGGCCAAGTCGCGGCCGGTGTGCTACTCGCGCAAAAGGACTTGACCGACGCCAAAGGACTTTTGGCATGATCGACCGCCCTGGTTGCCGCTGGACCCGAACCCTGCCCGGCGTGACTTCAACCTGCAAGGCACGGAGTTTTCGAGTTAAATGCGGAGAGAACCAGGTCGCGAAGTTCCATCAAGATTGGCCCATGATCACGTTCGCGTGTTCGTCCTGCGGCATGAAGTATACAGGTCAAAAATGAATTTGCCGGCCGGGCGACCACATGCCGGACGTGCCAGGCGCCCTTGCAAGTGCCGCATCCTATTCGCAGCGACGGCGGCATCCCGATCGCTCGGTTGGTCGTCGCCGACCACAACGCCACCGTGGTCAACGAGCGGGCCGGGGCGCTGGTGCTGGCGGAGGTGTTCACGCGGCACCAGGCGTTCGCGCTGGCCGACGGAGCCGTGCGAGAGTTTGGGAAGAATGCGCCGGAGGCCCGGGAGAAACTGCTGGCGTTGTACCGGGCGCGGATCGAGAAGATCTGGCCGGGGCGGACATGTCAGCTGGGCCACGGACGGCGGACTTGCGATTTCTCTGGCCGGGATGCCCGACCTTGTCGATCTCGCGCCGTTGCGGGGGCTGCCGGTCACGGACCTCACCGTGCAAAACTCTCCCAGGGTTCGCGATTTACGACCACTGAAGGGGATGCCGCTGACCAAGCTAGATTGCTCCGGCACCTCGTCGAGCGGATGCAACACCTCAACTTGGGCCGCAGCGAGCGGTTGGAGGTGCAGCACCGCCATCTTGAGCGATCGCGTCCAAGGCGTCACTCCTTGCGGCGGATGGTAAGAGTGAACTGGCCCTGGCCACGGTTATATGACGTGGCCCGCACGCGGTAGAGGCCGTCGGCCGCGGCGCGGAAGAGCAGCCGGGCATTCACTTGGCGGGAAACAAGGTTCGTTCCGCCTGGTACTTCTTGACCTGCTCAGGCTGACCGGTGGCGGTGTACAATTCGATCAGGCGGTCGAGGGCTTCGGCTATGCGTTGCCGTGCCGGCGGCGGAATGGTCTTC
>JANWVS010000134.1 GCA_025056835.1 Gemmataceae bacterium
GTTCCAGTAAGCCTCGATGACGCCGCGGACCATCGCCTGGACCTGGTCCTTGAACTGAAAGAACGAGATTTCCGTGTTGATGCGGGCAATGACGATCGGGGCGAGATTGGCGGCCGGCCCGGCGCCGCGCAACAGCGGCTGAGTGTAGCTCAGCGTGGCGGCGCTGCGTTCGACCGGGTTGAGAGCGAAGATGCCGGGCCGCGAACTGGCTACGCTGTCGGTCACGTTGAAGTTCAACACGCCGCCGGTGAGGTTCTTCTTGGCAAGATTGAGGTCGAACGTGCGGTCGTCGACCCGCGTGGCCTCGATGCCGGCGCCGACCGGCAGCAAGGGCTGGAGAACGCCGACGGGCGTCTCGGTACGATTCCAACGCATGCCGATTCCCAGAACCGGGTCGAACACCCCCTTGGCCTGGTCGATGGTGGTGTTGGTGACGGCAACGTCATAGATCGTGCGACCGCTGGACACGGCGGTGACACCGGCCAGCACGCGAACCACTTCCGAATTGCGCAAGGCGATGTGGATCGCCTCATCGAGCGTAAGCTGCTTGACCGGCGTGTCCTTGGGAAGTCGGTTCGTGACCGTCTCCGGCGGCGGAATGTCCGGCAGCGGCACGCGGGGAAGCTGCGTAACGTCGCGAATCTCGAAGTGGCGTTGTTCGGAAACGAGGTACGTCCACCACGGCGTACAGCCGCACACCAGCATCGGCACCAGCCAAGCAGCATGGACGGTGCGGATCCCTCGACGCCGTTCCATAGGGATTGCATCGAACCGACGGCGGGGGATTCTTCAAACCTTGTCGAATTTGCCGGTTGTTCGGCCGCGACCGGGCAAACGGCGCCGAGCAGGCAACGGCCAGTGACCTGTGCACCTGGCCACCTTGGGCCGCCGGCGGCGGCCGCCATACAATCCCTCCATCTTCCCTTCGGCTTCCGAGAGAGGCGAACCCGCCATGCGCGAATTCCAGCTCTGCGGTCTGGGCAACGCGATCGTCGACATTTTCGTAGAAGTTTCCGACGCCGAATTTGCCACCCTCGGGTTCGAACGCGGCTCGATGCGCCTGGTCGAACTCGCGGAGCAGAAACTGCTGCTGCAACGCTTCCACGATCGCGATCCGCGCCTGGTCTCGGGCGGCTCCGTTGCCAATTCCGTGATCGCCTTTTCGCAGCTCGGCGGCGACGCGGCGTTCATCGGCTGCGTCGGCGACGACCGCTACGGTCTGTTCTACGCCAGCGAATTCGAGGAACTGGACATCGACATCGGCAACCCGGTGATCGTCGGCGCCGAAACCGGCACCTGCGTCGTCTTGATCACGCCCGATGCCGAGCGCACCATGCGGACCTGCCTGGCCGTTTCCAGCCATCTCGACGCCCCTCATGTCGACGAACAGCGCATCAAGAACGCCGACTGGTTGTTCGTCGAAGGCTACCTGTTCGCCAATCCGCGCGGGCAAAACGCCATTCGCAGCGCCATCGAATTGGCCAAGCGCCACGAGACCAAAGTCGCGGTCACCTGTTCGGAAGCATTCATCGTCGAAGTCTTCCACGAACCGTTTTTCTGGGCCTTGGAGCGAGCCGATCTCGTGTTTGCCAACGAGCGCGAGGCCTGCGCCCTGGCCCGAGCGACCTCCGCCGCCGACGCTTTCGCCAAGCTCGCCGCGCTGGCCCCGCACTGCGTGGTCACGGCCGGGGCCAACGGTGCGTATGTGCGGTTCGACGGCGTTGAAACCCATGTGCCGGCGTACCGCTGCGAACCGAAAGACCTCACCGGGGCCGGAGACATGTTCGCCGGGGCGTTTCTCTATGGAGTCACGCACGGCGCCGCGCCGCAACAGGCCGCCCGCGCCGGCTGCTACCTGGCGATGAAGGTCATCACACAGATCGGCGCCCGCCTCCACCACGGCGTACGACGCTACTGGGACGAAGCCCTCAGCAGCTGAGCACGCAGCGCCGGCGGCGGAAAAAGGTGTGTTTTTTCTTCGCACCAGTCGCTACAACAACGCCCATGACCAGGTCACGATTCGCGGCAACGGTCTTGGTCCTGTGCGCCGCCGGCCGACTCGCGGCGCAGCCGTTCGACGCCGCCATTGAATCCACCATGTACAAGTCGCCCGACTTGCCGACCCCCGTGCAGGTCAAAGTGTTCCCCGAGGGAGCCAAGGAACTTTGGCTCAAGGCCCTCGACCGACCGGAGGCCGACTTGCGCGTCCAAGTTGCCGCCGCCGTGGCCCGCGCCCATCGCCAAGGGATCAAGGGGTTCGATCAATTCGTCGCTCCGCTCACTGTCGAACTGGAACGGCCGGACCAGCATCCGGCAGCGCGCTTGGCGATTGCCGAGGCGCTCATTGCCCTGGACGCGCGTCAAAGCGCTCCGAGCCTTTTTGAGCAAGCGCAGCGTCACGGCGGCGACCTGGCCGAATTGGTCGAGCCAGCGCTGGCGAAGTGGGACTTTGCCCCGATGCGGGCAATCTGGCGGGAACGCGTGCAGCGGGCCGCCGCAGCGCCCAAGCCGCGCGATCTTCGGACCACGCGCGAACTGGTCCTGGCCATCCAGGGGTTGGCAACCGTCGGCGAGGCACGCGCTGCCGACGATCTCCGCACTTTGGTCCTGGCGGCCACGGCGCCGGGACCGGTGCGTTTGGAAGCAGCGCGGGCCTTGGGCAAGCTCCGCACCGAAGGCTTGGAAAAGGACGTTGCCGACCTGATCGCTGATGCGACGCCACGCGGCCTGGTCTCCCGCCTGGCGGCTGTCGAATTGCTCCAGCGCCACCAAGGCGGCGAAACCATCGCCCTGCTGCAACGCCTCGCGGGGGATGCGGAAGGCGCGGTGGCGGTCCGGGCCGTACAACGCCTGGCGGCGCTGGATCCGACCCTGGTATTGCTGCGGACGGAACGCTACTTCACCCACGCCGAACCCGGCGTGCGCCTGGCAGTCGTGGCGGCGATCGGACAACGGCCCTCGGCGGCCCTGATGATTCCGCTGGCCGCGCGACTGGATGATCCTCATCCGGATGTTCGCCTCGCCGCCCGGCGAACGCTCCACGACCTGGCGGCCAACAAAGGCCTCGGCAGCGCCGTGATCGACGCGACGTTCACCGTGCTCGGAGGCGCTGACTGGCGTGGACTCGAACAAGCCGTCATCTTATTGACCCAACTCGATCACAAACCCGCGGCGAGCCGGTTCGTTCCATTGTTACGTCATAGTCGGCCCGAGGTGTTCGTGACCGCGGCCTGGGGATTGCGCCGCCTCGCCCTGCCGGAGACGCTCCCCGGGGCGCTGACTTACGCAGCGGGCCGGCTGAGCAATCTGCCTCCCAAGAAGGCTCAACCCGCGCGGGGACAGGCGACGCTGGTGCTGATCGATCATCAACTGTCGCAACTCAACCAGTTTTTCGGGCAGCAGAACTACAAGCCGGCCGAGCCGTTGCTCCGCCGTTTGGTGCCCCGCCAAGACGACCCAACTCTTCCCGAGACGCGCGCCGCGGCCATTTGGGCGCTGGGGTTGCTCCACGCCGGCAAGGCCGACGCCGACTTAACGGGCCAATTGCTCGAACGGCTCAACGACGTCGGTTCGATTCCTCCGGAGGACGAACGTGTACGGCTGATGTGCGCCATCACTTTGGGACGCATGAAGGCCACCGAGGCCGTACCGTCGCTGAAGGCCTACTACAACGGCTCCGAGTATACTACCTCGCCGATCAACAACGGCTGTGGTTGGGCCTTGGAGCAGATCACCGGGGCAAAGGTTGGACCGCCGCGAACCATCACGTCGATCCAGCTCGACTGGTTTCTGGTGCCGCATCGCCCCAAATAATCGCGGGCGCCCCGGGGCGCCGCCGCCAGCGAGACGGAGATTGCAGCACCTGAGCGTCGTCGACGAGCCGCCGACAGGGGACCAAATCAGCGCGGCAGGTGCTGGTGCACGGCGGCGGCGAGATCGTCGAAGCTCTTGCGGACCCGCTCCGGATCATGGGCGGCGCTGCTTTGCAACACCAAGGGGAGAAACTCCTTGACGATGGTGACCTGGCCTTTGGGAAGGTCGAGCCGCAAGGCCTGCTCCAGCGCCTCCAGCGGCTTGGCCAACTCCGGCTGCTGCCGCCACGACGGGGCCAAGGCCGTCAGCAGACCGCGGGCGCCCCAGGCGGTTTGTCGCGCGGCGTCGAAATCGAGCAGGTCGCCCGGCGACTGACGCACGAGCGCCATGAGCATGTCCGTCGCTGCTGCCCGGGAAATTGCCGCCGGACGGTTGAGCACGTCGCGGCAGCGCTCGGCCCAAACCGCCAGACGATCCGCGGCGGCCGCGACCGATGCGGACGCGCCAAACGGATTTCGCCCAAGCGCCTCCCGCAACTGCTCGTCGAGCTTGCGAAAGTCCTTCGCCAGGTCGGCAGCGCCCAAGGCTTCGAGTCGGTGCAAACTCAGGGTCAACAACGGCGTGGTCCAGCCCCGCAGCATCGGCCGTCCGGGCGGGCCGGCTCCGGGACGCCGTTGCCTCCAGGCGCCGTTGCTGAGGTCGTGATGACAGGCGGCACAATCGAACACCGCCAGTTCGGGCCAGGACGCTTCCTGCCGCGCCAGGTCGGCCGTCCGCCGCAGCAGCGTTCGATACGCCGTCAACGACGACACGGTCAACAAGCGCGCCGCTTCGACGTCCTCCACGTCGGCGGCGTAGCCGTGGACGCGCTGGTGGAATTCCTTGTGCTGCGGCCGACGGGCGACTTTCTCGGCCAAGTTTTCCCAATGTCTGGGCATGGCGTCGCTGAACGACACCATCTCGAAGCCCGGCAACGGAGGATGGCCCGCGGCGTACATTTCGTGCGTCACCACCTTCCCCTCGGCCGCGTTGCCGATGTGACACGAGCAACACAGTTCGGCGCGCACCGCCGGATCCCACAGGTCGCGCAAGCCGTGATCGCGCTGCTTGTCGGCCCGAGTCAGTTTCCGCCACGCTTCGGCGCCGGTGACACTGGCGTGATTGTCCACCCATTCTTTGACCGCGCCATGGCAGACGACACAACTGACGCCGCTCTCCTCGCGCTGCGCCGGCGTGAACGACGACTCGTGTACCTGCTTTTCATCGGCCACGACCACGCCATGGCAACTGAGACAACGGCGGTCGTTGCGCACGTCCGGCCAGCCGAGCAGTTTGGCCATCTGTTGGCTGCGTTCGTTCTTCAAGACGGCGGTCGCATCTTTGTGCTTGTCGAATTGGTCCCAGGTACTCATCTCAGTGCCGCGATACAGCAACGCCTCTTTGTCGGGGACCGGTTGCTTCTCGTTGTGACACTTGCGGCAGAGGCTGACTCCGAAATAGAGCGTCGTGAGTTGTTTCGGGCGGTCCTGGGCGGCGACCACCTCGTTGGGACCGGATGGGCCCGGCGCCAACATCCAGCCCGCCGTGCCCGACAACATGACACCGAAAACCACCACTCGCCCAACCATGGTTTGCTCCGCTGATGTGCCTGTGGCGCTTCGGTCAATGGCTCGCTTGCGCCCGCCGCTCTGCCAGCCAGTCGGCGGCTTTCCGGGCGTGAGCGGCAACCGCTGCCCGCTCGGGCCGCCATACCGCCAGGGATTGTTGTAGCGGACCGAGCAGCAGAGGCAGTTGCGCTGCATCGAGCGGGGCGCTCGGATGGTCCGCGCCGCTGAGCAAGGGACCGAATTGGGCCAGGTTCATTCGTGGGCCGCCCAGTCGTTCCAAGTTCCGCCTGGGCTTAGGCCCATCGGGAGACAACTCGTGATGGCACGACCGACAATCCTGGTAGGCAAATTCGGGCCAGACGGCCGGAGCCGCTTCGGCGCGACGCGCGATCAACCGCAGCGCCGCTTCCGCCGCCGCGAGATCGCCGGCCCAACGCATGTTGCGAGCGAAGTCGGCCCCGCCGCGAGCGAGAGCATCTTGGGCGCTGTTCCAGTGCTTGTGCAAACGGCCATGATGGGCCAGGACGTCGAACCGCAACCAGGGATGGCCGGCGGCGATCAAGTCGTGGTCGACCTCGGCTCCGGGATGGCCGACGTGGCAAGGGATGCAGGTCGCGGCCCGCACCACCGGCGAGCGAAGGTCCGTCATGCCCAGCGCGGCGCGTTCGGCCGCCGACCGTTTCTTCCAGGCGGGACGAAAATGCTCGGCCAGCCAATGTTCTGCCGGACCGTGGCACGCCTCGCAGCTGACGCCATCCTCGATCCGAAAAGTTGAGGTTCGGCCGGCGGCGAGGGCCTCGTCTACACTGAGAGAATGTGTTTCATACAACAGCGAGGGCATGAGCAGCACGTCTGCAGAGCATAATAAGGCACCGACCTCATCGCGCGTCAGCTTGCCGGTGAAGGTGATACGAGCATCGCCGGCGGCCAA
>JANWVS010000135.1 GCA_025056835.1 Gemmataceae bacterium
GGCTCGCCCGTGCAGCAGTGGCCGCAGCGCGTGCAGGCGAAGCGAAGGCCGGCGCGATACCACGGTTCCTCGCAGACGCCATCGGTGCTCATAGAGTCCATGATAGGACTCGCCGATAAAACTCGCGTAACATTTCCTCGGGATACAAGCAGAAGGCGTACTCGCGCGAGGCGCGCACCTGGTGCAAGCGACAGAGCTCGTCGCATTCTGCCAGGCGCTGACGGAGGCACTGTTCTTCGGTCGTGGTGAAGCGGCGCAGGCGTTCGGTGACGTCGCGCAGGCGCTGGAAACGGAGGCGGCGCAGCGGAGCGGCGGCAGGGACGTCGGCAATCCAACGCTGTTTTTCGGCCAGCAAGGCCGCGGCGGCCGCGGCGGCTTCGCCCTCCAGAGGGGGCAGGTGGCGTTGCGGGTTCCAGTAGAAGTCGCGCAACTGCCGAGCCAGTTCGCGATGTTCAGCGGCGGCCGTGGGAAAACGCGGCAACGGCAGCAACAAGGTCGCGGTGGCCACGAGATAGGCCGGCGGCTCGATCCCGCAAAAGCGCCGGATGAGGTCGTCCGTCACTTCGTCGTATTTGCCGCCGCCGATGCCGTGAACAAACAGGTCGCCGAGCAGCAGCCGGGCGAAGAGAGTGGTGGTCAGGGCGCGGCTGCGGAGCTTGCGGCCCGTCGCTTCCAATTGGCGGAGCGCCCCGGCCTGCCGCGGAGCGTCGCCGCGCAGCTCGGGCCAAAGGACGCTGCCGCAGCGCAGGTAGACGACGTCGCCGCCGCCGCGGGCCCACAGACGATGCCGGCGCGTGTCGCCGGCGTGCCAGGCCCACAGCGGCGCTTCGAGCCAATCGCCGTCGCGGGCCAGGTCGGGAACGGGTTGAAGGTTGGTCCGCAAGCGATGCCGCCGGCGATAGTGAGCGACCGCGGCGTTGTACTCGGCGTGCAGGCGCGGCAAGTGCCGCAGCAAGTGGGTGGCGAACCAGGCGAAAGCTTCACCGCGGCAGAGATGGCTGAGCGGGATTTCGAGCGGCCGCCAACCCCAGGTGCGTTCCAGCCGCCGTCGGGCCGCCGCGAGACGTTCGCCCAGCTTGCAGGTGCGTGCTGCCGACCCGACGACGCCCGACCAGTATTCTTCGAGGAGAGGACGGAACGGCCAAGCGGCGGTCCAGGCCGCGACACGCACGGGCAGGGTATTCAACAGTTGTTCGTCCTGGACTAAACGCTCCTCCCAGGGCGTCTCCCCTTGGGCAACGTCCCAGGGAACACTGGCGACGCGCGCTCCGGCGGGCACGCGCAGCGCGGTCGATTTGGGCACGTCGTTGTCGATGATCAGATTGATCGGGACCCCGCCGTGCCGCTGGGCCAGTGCCTGGATCAGGAAGTTCTTGAACCACACTCCGGGATGAAACAACTCGGGTTGATGACCGGCGAGGATCAGGTGCGTACCGGACCAGTGAGGGACCGGTTCGCCGCCGTCGGCGAGGTAGCGCTGCGCCGATAAGATCGTTTGCTGACGGGCCAGCTGCCGCAGCTCGGTCAAGGGACGATCCGCCACGACCCAGGTCGCGGTCAGCCGGCGGGCATTGGCCTGGAGCAGTGCTTCGACATCGGTCAGCGCGGGATAGACAAGAATCGCGCCCGGCTCGCGGGGCGCTCTCAGGCGAGGCAGGGATTCCGTGTCCATGCAGAGACCTCGGCCCAGGCATCGGCAATGACGCGGCGGTAGTACGCGAGCCGTTCGTCGGGATTGTTGAGGACCCCGCCGAAGGCCCGATGGGGGTCGAGATAGACCCGCGGCACCGCCACTTCCTTGATCCGTAAGCCGTGCCAGGCAGCCTGCACCCACAGCTGGAGCGGCATTCCCCAGCCGGTCTCGGTGATGTGCAGGCGGGTCAACGGACAGCGGCGATAGGCTTTGAAGCCGCAGAAGGCATCGGTCAGGCCGAGGCCGAAGCGTTCGTTGAGTTCGGCGGTGATGATCTGGTTGATGTAGCGGCGGTCGGCTGGGGTCGGCAACGATTGTTGACGAAAATCGCGCAGGTAGCGGCTGCCGCTGACGATGTCGGTCTGGGAATCGAGGGCTTCCAACAACACCGGGATCCGGGCAGGTTCGTGTTGGCCGTCGCAATCCATGGTGACGAGCACGTCGAAATCGCTGGCCAAGAAGTAAGCGAAGGCGGAAATGAGTGCCGCCCCGTAGCCGCGGTTGCGCGGGTGCGTGACGAGGCGCAGCCCCTGTTGTCGGGCCAGCAACTCGGCCGTCGCATCGGTCGAGCCATCATTGATCACGAGCACATCGGGGGTGAAGCGGCGGACTTCGCGCAGCACTCCTTCGACGTGCTTGGCCTCGTTGTACACCGGGATGGCGGTCAGCACGCGCATGGTTCCCCTCGCCTGCTCGAAGTCGACAACAACTCGCTCCATTGTACCCGCGCCGTCCCAGCGGGGCAACGCTTGCAAGCCACCCGGCACGGCATAGGTTATGTTCCAAGCGGAATTTCGCATCCTTGTGGAGGAGCCTCATCATGTACCGTCTCGCCGTTTTGCTCTTGGCGGGCGTGCCGGCCTTGCCGATGGCCGCGGCCCAGGACAAACCGACCATCATCGGCAAGATCGTCCGGCTCGACCCGGCGTTCGACAAATTGGTGCCGCCCGAGGCGCAGCTCGAGAAAATCGCCGGCGGCTACATCTGGACCGAAGGCACCGTTTGGGTCAAGAACGGCGGCTACTTGCTCTTCTCCGACATTCCCAACAATGTCGTCATCAAGTGGAAGGAAGGCGAGGGGGCCAGCAAGTTCGTGTACCCGGCCGGCTACACCGGCAAGAAGCCCCGCGGCGGCAAGCCTGGCGACGAACCTGGTTCCAACGGCTTGTCCATCGACCCCCAAGGGCGACTCACCCTGTGCGAGCACGGCGACCGCCGCGTCGCACGCATCGACGTGAAACTCGGCCCCGATACCAAGCCGTTCATCGGGGCCATGAAAAAGACGACCCTCGCCTACCAGATCAACGGCAAACGTCTCAACAGCCCCAACGACATGGTCTGGCACTCCAACGGCGACCTCTATTTCACCGACCCCCCCTACGGCATGGAAAAAATCTGGGACGACCCGGCCCGGGAATTGGACTACTGCGGCGTCTACCTCCTCAAGCCGGACGGCACGCTCAAATTGCTCACCAAGGAACTGTCCCGCCCCAACGGCATCGCCCTCTCGCCGGACGAAAAGACCCTTTACGTTGCCAATTCCGACCCCTTCCGGCCTGTCTGGATGGCGTTCCCTGTCAACAGCGACGGCACCATCGGCGAAGGAAAGGTCTTTTACGACGCCAGCCATCTCATCAAGGCCAAGAAAGTCGGCCTACCCGATGGCATGAAAGTCGATATTCACGGCAACCTCTGGGCCACCGGACCGGGCGGCGTTTTAGTCCTCACCCCTGACGCCAAGTTGCTGGGCTACCTCGACACCGGCGTCCCCACCGCTAACTGCTGCTTCGGCGGACCGGATGGCAGTACCCTCTACGTCGCGTGTAACCACGACATCGGCCGGATCCGCACCACCACCAAGGGCAAAGGGTTCTGACAAGAAGCGGTTATCCCGTGTGGCCGCCCGTCAGCGAAACACCTTTCCATCCCACACCTTTTTTAGCAACCGGGCCTTCGGTCGCTCGGCCGAAGACCCGGGGGGCCAACACGATCGCTTTTTCCGAGTTTGCCGGCTGTGTCGGCTGCCTATCCCAACGGCGTTTTCGCAACTACCAGCTCGCCTGTTTGGTGAAGATAGGCAATTTGGCGTTGCTATGTCAACTATATTCGACTAGAATGCGGTAGCTATCCTCGACGTTCGCCGAGGCTCTGCCCGTGGAACGGCTGCCAAGGGCTTCGCTCCCAAGGATGCACGCTAATCAACCCACAGCGGCATGCGCAGAGTCGTCGTCACCGGTCTGGGCGTGGTGGCCCCCAACGGCATCGGTAAGGACGCTTTTTGGTCCGCGTGTCTCAATGGCCTCAGCGGCGTGGGACCGATTCGCTCGTTCGACGCCTCGAACCACCCGGTGAAGATAGCGGCGGAAGTGCCGGATTTCGATGTGGTTCCGTTCATTCAGCCTAGTCAGAAAAAGTCGCTGAAGATCATGAGCCGGGCGATGCGTTTCGCCTTGGCTGCGGCCGGCTTGGGATTGGCTGATTCGGGACTTGACTTGAATCGTGAAAATCCGGAGCGAATCGGCGTAGTCATGGGCACGGGCTTGGTGCCGGTGGATCTGCCGGAAATTGCTCCTGCCCTCTGCGCGTCGTGCGACGATCAAGGCCGATTGCAAACGACCCGCTTGGGCGAGCGCGGCGGCGAAGCCCTGTTTCCGCTGTGGATCATGAAATACCTCCCCAACATGGTCGCCGCCCATATTTCGATGGCCTTCAACGCTCAAGGGCCGAATAGCACGATCACCACGGCCTGCGCCGCCGGTACGCAGGCTGTCGGCGAGGGATTCCGCCTCATCGCTCGCGACGACGCCGACATCGTATTGGCCGGGGGCGCCGACAGCCGCATTGACCCCCTGTTGATGCTCGCCTACTACGCCCTGGGAGCGCTGAGTCAGTCGAAACGACCGGCCAAAGAGGTTTCCCGCCCCTTTGACGGGACCCGCGACGGCTTCGTCCTGGGCGAAGGGGCCGGCGTCCTGGTGTTGGAAGAACTCGAACATGCCAAGAAACGCGGCGCCACGATCTACGCCGAGGTCCTGGGCCTGGGCAGCAGCTTCGACGCTTACCAGGTTACCAAGCCCGATCCGGAGGCCAAGGGAGCTGCCCGGGCCATCCGGGAAGCGCTCCGCGAAGCCCGCGTGGATCCCAAAGACGTCGATTACATCAATGCCCACGGCACCAGCACGCGGCTCAACGATGCCATGGAGACCCTGGCTGTCAAGCGTGTTTTCGGCGAGGGGGCCAAGGCTTTGCCGTTGTCGTCGATCAAGTCGATGGTTGGCCACCTGATCGGCGCCGCTGGGGCGGTCGAGGCCGTTGCCTTGGCCTTGACCTTAGCCCACCAGGCGTTGCCGCCCACCATCAATTTGACCCATCCCGATCCCGAGTGCGACCTCGACTATGTGCCCAACACGGCCCGCGAGATGCCGGCCCGCATCGGCGTTTCCACCAGCTTCGGCTTCGGCGGCCAAAACGCTGCCCTGGTGATGGGCCAATTCCGCGGTTGAGGCGCGGCCACAATTCGTGAGAAGACCGCGGCTGCAATCGTGGCCTCCGCATCGCACGCCATCGGCGCGGCTGGGTCACTTTTGCAACACGGGCCGGTCCTTCTCGAACTCGCGTTGGGCTGGGCCGGTCCCCGCCGGGTAGCGGTCGACATTCGGGCCGGGCGGCAAAGCGGCAGGGTAAAGACGGGGATGAGCGAGACGGCCCAGCGGTCCGATGGCGGCGAAGCGCTCTTCGTAAAACTTGATGCCGTGCGTATCGAGGATGGTCCCGGTCTCTTTTTCCAGATCGGCCAGCTCGGTGTTGTACTGCGTCAAGGCCCGGGCTTCCGAACTGACGGCGTCGCCCCAAATGCTGATGGCCTGGAGGACGTTGAGGTAGATCGCCCGGCCGGCCTTAAACTCGGCGAGTTGTTGTTCCAGGTTTTCGCGCGCCGCCGTGCGCGTTTCCTTAAAGGCCAGGTACTGCTCGTAGAACTGGGCCAGATTGCGTAACTTGGCGGCCAGGGTGTGGGTGGCGGCGTGGAGTCCCTGTTCCAAATTGGCCTCGTCGCGCTTGAGCAACAACTCCGCTTGCCGCAAAGCGGCCCGGCCCTGACGCAGGCCCAGCGGCACCGAGAAGTTCACCCCCACGGTCCAGTCGGTGAACTGCCCCGGCCGCGATTCCAGATACGCCCCGGTCGGCGTTCGGCCTTCGAGGCCGTTCCACCGGTACAGGAGCGTGGCATCGACCTGGGGCAAGGCGTTGTTGTTGGCCAGGATCACGTTTTGCCGATCCGCCTCGACGATCAATTTCAGTTCGATCAAGTCGGGGCGGCGCTCTTCGGCGAGCCGCAAAAGTTCGTGCCAGTCCGCCTGGAAGGGCGTCGTGTTCGGCGGTGTCGTCAGCTCCAGGCGCGGGAAGTCAGTCGGCCGCAAACCGAGGATGTTCCGCAGGGCGTTCTCGGCCTGAAGGAGGTTGGCCTGGGAACCGATGAGATTGGCCTTGAAGTTCGACAACGACACCTTGGTTTGGGCCACTTCGGCGGCGTTGCCGAAGCCCTGGCGTTTGCGGGCCTCGGCGCGGTCGTAGGCTTGCTGGCCTTGCTCCACTTGTTGTTGCCGCGCCCAGACGTCAATCTGGGCGAA
>JANWVS010000136.1 GCA_025056835.1 Gemmataceae bacterium
CTCGGCGATTAACTTCCGATAACAGGCCACTGCCTCATCCGTTTGCTTGAGGGACCAAGCCGCCTGAGCGCTCAGGTACAACGCCGCCGGTCTTTGCGGCAACGACGGTGTGTCGACCAATTCCGCAAGCAACTTTCGCGCGGTGTGCGGCTCCGAAAGGCGCAGGTGCAGCTGGGCCGCCTCAAGCAAAGCGTCGGGCCGACGCCCGCCTCGGACCTGGGCGAACGCCGCCGCCGCTTCGGAAGGGCGTTTCAACGCCGCCAACGCTTGTCCCTGGGCGTAACGCGCCGCATCGACGTAGGCGCTTTTTTGGTGTGCGCGCAACAATTCGTCCACACGTTGCAGCGCCTCGTGGTGTCGGCCCGCCGCGGCGAGCACCTCCGCCGCCCGCAGCAAAGCAAAATCGCGGTGAGCGGACGGCTGGCGCCGCGCGAGTTGGTCCAGCACTTTCAACGCGGCGTCGGTTTGCTGGCTGTGAACCAGGCAATCCGCCAGGGCCAACGCCGCCGCGTCGCTTCGCGGATGGTCCGGCGCCCGATCCAGTAGGCGTCGGTACGTCGCCGCGGCCGCCGTCCATTGCTTGGCGGCTTCCTGCAACTCACCAAGCCGCAAAAGGACATCGCCGGCAGCCAAACGAGCGGCCGTACGGCGCTTGACCTCGCTCTCCGACCGCTCGGCAAGGGCCAAGAACAAATCGACGGCCCGTTGGAGATCGTCAGGAAGTGCTTTTGCTTCCCCGCGCCGCTGATGCGCCACGGCCAAGTTCCAAGTGGCAGCATCTCGAACCACGGCCGGACCATCGAGGTGGAGTTTCGTCAACCCCTCGATGGCTGCCTTAAAATCGCCTTGCTGGAGCTGGCACAGCGCCAGGGAAAGCCGCGCCGTTGGGGCGGTTGGGTCGTCGGCGAACTCACGAAGAAACGCTTCCCAGAGTTTGAGGGCAGCGGCATAGTCGCCTTTGGCTTGGGCTTGGCGCGCGGCGTTGTACGCTTTGGCAGCCGCCGCAGAGCCGGCGACCAGTTTTCCCGGCGAATCATCGCTTCGGGCCGTCACCGTCGGCATGACCACGAACGACCCACACCAGCAGAACAAGGCCCAACGGAGCAGCAACACGCCAAAACCTCCGGGCGACGGCTCGTCGCTCTAGCGCGGTAAGACAAATTCCACGGGACAAATACAGGTGAACGGCACCGGCGTCGTACCTCGACGAGCCGGAGCAAAACGCCATTGGCGCACGGCTTCGAGGGCCGCGCGATCCAATGCCGTGTAGCCGCTCGATTGATGCACGCTGATGTCTTCCACCGTGCCGCTGGCCGTGATTGTTATTTTCAGCTTGACCGTGCCGTGTTCACCGCGAGCCAGGCTTTCCGGCGGATAAGTCGGCGGTGCATTGTCCGCCAACTTGGTCGGCAACACGTCGACTTTGGCCCCGACGTTGGCCTGCGACGCGACCGACGGCGGCGCTTCGACCTCCGCCGGCGCTTCCAACAGTTCATGTCGGGTGGCAGCAGGCTGGTGCAGCTTCGGGCGAGGTGTTCGGGGAGGAGGCTGCGCCGCCACCGGCGGCGGCAGATCGGCGATGGTCGGCAGCGGCGGCCGCGCCAAGGCCGTTGCCAGCGGTTCCTCGAGCGGCAATGGCGGCGCCGTCACCGTCTCCGGCCGCGCGACCATAGGAACGGCTCGTGAGGTCAGTTCGGCTGTTTCCGGCATGTCCGGTAAGGTAGTTTTTTGCTTCGTGGCCTGCTCGGGGGCGTCAAGAGAGGCCAGACCGATGACGACGTCGAATCTCGGTAGCGACGTGGTCGCAGGTGCGACCAAGGCCAGCGCTAGTACGCCATGCAGCGCCGCGCTGCCAAGCAGCATCGCGACGAAACGGCCGTGGTGTGTTCGCGGACCAACCATACTGTCACGCAGCCCAACATGGATAGGACTCCAGTATTCGTAATACGACGTTAGAACGTCCAAATCAAGAAGAATCGCGCTTGGAGGGGTTCGGTCGGTCGAAAGAGCTTTCCGAGAATTTCCGGCCCGCCCGGCGAGAGACGGAATGGGTAAGCGTAAGAGACGTCGGGAGCACGGGCATTGAAGAGATTGATGCCCTCGACACCGACGGTCAGGCGGTTGCGTTGATAGCCGAGAATGCCGTTGAAGACAAGCACTTGTTCCGAGCGCAACGAGTTGTTGGAAATAAGTGCTTGGGGGCTGAAGTAACGTCCGCGAATGCCGGCAATCAAGCCGTTGGGGGCCTGAAGCTGCGTGCCGCCGGTGATGACCACGGGGATGGCGCCGGGGATGAAACGGCCGCCGTCTTCGTCCGGTTCTTCGAATCGACCGCGCACCCAGGCGCCTTCGATGTCGACGGACCACCATTTGGTGATGTTATAGTAGGCGGAAAATTCCAAGCCGGCGCGGCGCGAGCCGCCCCGCGGTTCCACGGTGCCGGCATCGCCGCTAAAAATGAGTTCTGACTCGAGGTCGAGATAAAAAGCGGTCAGGGTGGTCACGAGGCCCGGGATGCGGTCGCCGCTACGAATCCCGACTTCGGCGCCGCGGGCGCGGACCAAGCCAGGAGCAGCAATGACCGGCGTGCCGTCTGGGTTGAAACGTGCCAGGACGCCGCGGGCATCGTTGCTGTGGAAGCCGATGCCGAGGTTGAGGAAATACTCGACGTTGTTGAACGGGCCGGCGACGAGATTGACGCTGGGGCTGGTGAAAGGCTCGCTCGTGCGGCCGGAGTTGCGGGGATCAGTGCGGCTGGACACGTCGAAGTCGAAAAAGCTTTGCCGCACGCCGATCAGGGCGCGGAGCTTTTCACCGATCTGAATGTCGTTGCTGTAGAACAGACCGACGTTGGTTTCATTCACGCGGTCGTCGGTAATCGTGCTGACGAACCTGCGGCGGTCCGTGTTGTAAAGACTGATCTCGGGAAGGTAATCGTTGCGAACCTGGAGGCCGACGGTTTGCGTCATTTTCGTCTTGGCTCCGAAGTTCCAGGTGAAGGTATGATTGATGCCGCCGCCAAGGATACGGCGATATTCGCGTTGTTGGATCTGGGCACTGCCAAACTCGTCGAAAAACTCCGGATTGGTGAAGAGATTAAGGTGATACCAGGTGGCGTAGAAATTGGCCCGGGTGATGGCATTGTCGCCCCACCGCAACCAAGTGTCGGCGATACCGCCATGGCGATAGGTTTCACCAAACAAGGACGGGTCGAGCGTGCCAAAACGGCCGATCAACCCTTGCTCGATGGCCAAGTAGGGCTGCTGATCGGTCGAATCCCACTTGGCCTGGTAGCTGTACCCGGAAAAGACGAGCCCGGCACGTTCGTCGCCCAAGCTGTACTTGCCGATGGCGCTAAAGCGATTCAGGTTTTCGTGCAACACGAAAGGCGTGTCGTGATAGCGTCCTTCGATACCGAATAGGAAGTGACCGGGGCCCAGATCAAACGAGTCGGCGGCGACGGCGCGATAGTAGTTAAACATGCCGGCCTCCAGCTTCGCGAAGCCTTCGGTCAGGCGCGTAGCGAGACGCATGGCGGCGGTGCCGGTGGCGCCAAAATCGCCGACGTCGGCGTAATAACAGCCGCGGCGGAATTCGAACGATTCGATAAGTTCCGGAATGACGAAGTTCATATCGAGGTAGCCTTGACCGTGGCAGTGGGTCGGCAAGTTGATCGGCTGACCGTCAACGAACAGGGCGAAGTCGGTGCCGTGGTCCATGTTGACGCCGCGGAGGACGAACTGGGCCGCTTTGCCGCCGCCGGCGTGTTGGAACACCACGAAGCCCGGGATGATTTCCAGAATCTCGCTCGTACGCACGTACGGCCGAAATTGCAGGTCGGATTGATTGGCAAAGCCAGAACCGGCTGAGTACGTCCGGCCCAGCAGATTGCTGCGAAGGTTGAACGATCCGGGCGAAGGGGTGCCGAACGGCGGTGCCGCAGGCTGGGCCAAATCAACGGGAACGGCTACCGGAGTGCGAGCACCTTCCACGCGCGTCGGTGGCAATTCGGGAAGCTGTGGCGGCTGCGCGGCGGGAGCCGGTTGTGCTGTCGGGGGCGGTAATTTTTCCTGGGCCGCGGCCCATGTCGTGCCTCCGGCGACGACCACCAGAATCGGAAACAATCGGAGGCCGGCGTGCAGCTGCATCGTGAAACTCCTTTTCCACAGTGCCGCGGGTTGATGCGGTGTCCTGATCTTCCGATTTGTTTACTTCGTATAACAACTATCGACTGCCGAGAGTAGCGCTTGTGTGTCGGAAACCCGCGACCGCATGGCCATGACCCGCCGATGCCCGTTCTTTCCACAAGGCCAGAACGATCCCTGCCGTCGGATGGATCGGCATTGCGAGCAATGGCCCTACGTTCGATGAGACCATAACTTGCCATGCTCTGGGACCATTCCTTAATTGAGCTTTTCTGGCTGGGCGGCTTTGCGATGTGGCCGCTTCTTGGCCTGTCGGTACTGGGAGCGGCGATCATTCTCGACCGCTGCGTGGCCTTGCTTTCGACCGCCGGCAGCTATCGCCGACTCTACCGGCATGTGCGGGCAGCGGCCGAGAGCGGCGATCTCGCGCAAGCGCGGCGCGCGGCGCGCAGCCGCCATCCCGCGGCCGTCGTGGTGGCTGATTTTCTTGACCATTTGGATTGCGACCCCGCGCTTCGGCGGGAAAGCGCCGAGCGCGTTGTTTCACAACAAATTGCGTGGCTGGAAACGCGTCTCGGTTGGCTCGGGCTGGTCGCCACACTGGCGCCGATGCTGGGCCTGCTGGGGACCGTCACCGGTTTGGTCACGGCTTTTCATACCATCGAAGTCCAAGGCGGCGCGGTGCAAGCGGGTGATTTGGCCGGTGGAATTTGGGAGGCGCTAATCACCACCGTCGCCGGACTGGCGGTGGGGATCCCCTGCGCTGCCGCGTACCACCTCATCGACCAGCGGATCGCGATGATTGCCCTGGAAATGGAGTGGATGCTGGGGCTGCTCACAGAGTTGTTTGCCAACTCATCCGCCGTCAGCAAGGGAACCTAGCGCTATGGCCATCGCACGCCGCCGTCGTCGACCGCTGGCGTTCGACATGACGCCGTTGATCGACTGCGTCTTTCAGCTGCTGATTTTCTTCATGCTTAGTTCGTCGCTCATCTCGCCGAACCTGCGTTTGACCCTGCCCAAGGCTTCGACCGGCGCCCCGGGAGAATCGCCCGAGATTGTCGTCTCGCTGACCCGCGAGGGGACAATTTTCGTCAATAACGAACCAACACCGGTCGCCGCGTTGACCGAGCGACTGCGGCCGCTCGTTCAACGATCTCAGACCAAACTCGTCACCTTCCGCGGTGACGAGCAAGCGCCTTATCAATTTTTCGTCCAGGTGCTCGATGCCGCACGGAAGGCTGGAGCCGCCAACATGCACTTAGCGCACCGCTGAGCGATGCCACGCGCATGCCGAGCGAAAGCCCCGAAGTTGCTGTCAGTTTGACAGCGGCGGACAGGCGGATTCCGATTGGGTTATTGCCGTAGAGCCAGGCGCACCAAGAAGATACGTCGCTATTCGTGGTGATCCGCAGATTTGGTACGCACTTTGCTAAGGCGTCGAAGCGGTTGCGGACAGCCACCGCGACGTGCAACGAGCCGCGGAAGCGCGGTCCAGCAACCGCGGTTACTTTCTTTCAAAGTTGCCTGTGAACAATGAAAGGAGGTTTCCCATGTTGTCGGTACTTCAGAATAGCCTGATTCCTGTCGCGGAAGGCCCGGTCAATCGCCTGGCCAATGTGTTCGACCGGATCTTCAACGATGACTTCTTCGCACCGTTGACGGCGCCGTCCACCTGGTTCGCCGCTCCCTTGGCGATTTGGGAGGACGAGGATCACTATTGGGTGGAGGTCGATGCCCCCGGGATGACCGAGAAGGACATCGATGTTTCCATCCATAATGGTGATCTGGTCATTCGCGGCGAGCGAAAGTGTGAGCGGAAGTCGGGCGGGTACGACACTCGCACCTATGGCCGTTTCGAGCAGCGCGTCAGTCTGCCCAAAGGTGCTCGGACGGACCAGGTCGACGCCAAGTTGGCCAACGGTGTCTTGACCTTGTCGTTCGCCAAAGGCGATGAGGCCAAGCCGAAGAAGATCACCCTCCGCACCGAGTAAGTCAGGGCGGGCGCCCCTTGTCGGGCGCGTCCGATGAGCGAGGTGGTTGCTCGGCGTCGTCGGTCAGGTCCACTGGTAGCGTCAGGCTCATGGCAACGGGCGCGGCCAAGTGGATACGGACCGACGCCTCCAGGGCGGGGCGTTGTTCCCTCGGCTTAAGACCAATTCTGAGGGTGGC
>JANWVS010000137.1 GCA_025056835.1 Gemmataceae bacterium
CAGGCCGATGGCCAGGGTCGTTACGCCCAGGCGCCGCCAACGCGAGGACGCGCGACTCAATGCTTGCCACGAGGCGCTGGCCATGATCGCCAGGAACAGCAGAGCGACGTACGTGTAATACGAGTTGGAACACAAGACAAAGCGGCTGGGGCGCAGATTCATGCGGCCGAGCACGGTAATCGATAAATAGAGGCCATACAATGCCGCGGTCAGCAGCAGCACCGGCGCGACGGGATGGCGCAGCGACGTTCGCCAGCGCCACAGGCCGGCGACAGTCAGGCCGACAAATGCCGCTGCCGTCAGATAAGAGACCAGCAGCTTCGCGTTGGGCCGCACATACTTGACCCAGCCGTACACCGGCTCTTGGATGTGAATGCGTTCTCCCTGGTACCACCAGCCGGTTGCCGAGGGAAAAAACGGTTGCACCGACGTAAAGGCAATGAATCGGCCGGAATGTTCGAGTGTGTCGAACGACAGGGCTTTGGCAGCGATCTGTTCGGGAAGGCCTTCCTCGGCAAAGCGCTCGCGGTGGATGTGTCGGTCCCAGCGGTTGACGGCCTGATAGATCGGCAAAATGGCAGCAAAGCAGGCGAACGTCACCGCGGCCGCCGGCCAAGCTCTCGGCCGGACATTGGCCCCGAAGCCGCCGACGTCGTCGGTGGCGACCCGCGCTACCGCCGGCTTGATCCACCAGCCGAATTGCCTGCCAGCCAGCACCAGCCCCACCAGCACCGCGAAGAATTGGCCCAACTCGTAGGTAAACGCCGCCAACGCCAAGACCACCCAAAGGACCGCCAACTGCAGACCGTCAGCGCGCCGCGACGCCGGGGCACACGACCCAAGCCGCAACAACATCAGCAAGGCCGTCAGGACCAACGCCAAAAACAACAAGTACCCGTGCAGATGCGCCCACACCACCAGTTCCATGCTGGCGAAGTTTAGAGCGAAAAAGGCCGTTACGGCGTGCGGCAAGACCTGCCAAGCCCGCGTGTTGCACGGCGGCTGCTCGATCTTCGGCGCCGCAAGCGGAGGATGGCTTGCGGGAGTGCCGGCTTCGCTGCCCAGACGGTGGACCCGCCGGAGTAGGACGAACAGTAACACGACGACCGTGCCGTGCAAGACCAGACCCACAGCCTGGCTGGGCCAGAAATTATTGCCGAACAGATGCTTCTCGATCGCCAGCAACGTAAACAAGACGGGACGAAAGAGATCGACGTCGCCCGGACCGACGACGCGGACGCGGTTGTAGGAATACGATTCGGTCCACAGTTCGCCGAACGAGCGGCACAGGCGCGTGTCGAGCAAATAGGCCCACTGGTCCGCCCGAGGGACATGGTCGAGCGATGGCCAATAAGCGATGCCGACGGCCAACAACAGACCACCGAGAAAGAGCGCGTCGCGCCGGCAGCATCGTCGGACGATTGCAACCACCCAGCCCATGTCGCTTCCTTGCCATGGCCTGATCAACGGCGTCGGCGCCGCGGCTTGTTATACTGCAAACAAGAAGCATCGATCAAGCCGGACCGACGGCTGCCGTCCTGCCCCAGGCAGGGCGGTTCGATGGTGCCACAAGTCTTTTGCGTCGGTTGTAAACCGATCCGGCGTGTTGGAAAAATGACGACTTGCGCCGCAATGGGCTGGCGGCCCTGGCTAGACCGTCGCCGTCGCGCAAACCGGTCCGCCGGCAATGTCCAGCGACTGTGGAGACTGAAGAGCGATGATCGGTTACTTCTTGGTGGACAACACCTTGAGCAGTTCCGCTGCCGAGAGCGTGCCCTTGCCATCTTTCAAGCTTTGGGCCACGGCTTGTTGGACGAGTTCCTTGACCTGCGGCTCTGCGATCTTGACCCCGCTGCGCAACAGGTTCTTCACGTCGTTGCGCAGTTTCTCGTCGCCGATGATTGGGCCGTTGCGACCGCGAATGTCGACGAGATCGAGCGAAAGGTCCGTGACCTTCGGCGTCACTTGCACTTCCGGCGGAATCTTTTTGAGATTCAGTTCGACGCCCACATCGCAGCCGACTTCCAAACGAACATGGGCATCGGTTTCGACGCCCACGCCGATCAGCAACAATCCCTTTTGCCATTGCTGCCATTCGCCGTCGGCGCGTAGTTGCACGTCGGCATCGAGTACGAGGCGGTAGGTTTTGGCGTCGATCGGTTTGAAATCCTTGACCGCAATCTTGATGTCCCTGGCTGGGTCGTCGAGTTGCAGTTTCAGACGTTTCCAGGCACCGTGCGGCAACACCACCCTATCGCCGTCTTTCAAATACGTGCGGAGGTTCGGCAACGGCAACCGTTGGTTGCCGAGCGGGATCGTCTCGCCCCAGCCGTCACGATGTTCGAGTTGCTTCGGCGTACGGCTGATGACGAAGCCGTGGACGAGCTTGGAAAACTCGGCAAACTCCGTGGCGCTGTTCTTGACGGAAGGACGCGGGGATTGCAGGGGCTTGGGGTCGTCGCCGGCAGCCGCGAGGGCGGCCAACGTCGCGAACACCACGGCCGAAGGCATCGTGCGCATGGTTCCTCCTCCACTCTAAGAACCATGCTCATTATACGGACCGCCGACCTCGCCGTATGTCGCCGTCATCACGCCAGCCACCACCAGCCCAGCCCGACGGCCGCGGCCAGCATCACGGCAGCCGGCGTTGCACAGCCCGGCCCGCTGGCCTTGCTGACGGTGTCGTAAGGATTGCCTTCATGGAGTTCGTCCTGCTTAGCGGCGTCGGCTGAGCGCTTGAATCGCATGCGGTGCTGGTCGAAGATTTCAACAAACGTCCAACCGTACATCGCTTGTTCTTGAATCACGCTCTCGACTTGCTCGCGCGTCTTGAAGGTGCCGCGCACGATCTTGAACTGCCAGTCGCCCCGCAAGTCATCTCGCGAATAGCCGGTCATGATCTCTTCCTCTTCGGCGCGGCGGCGGCGTTCGATCTCGGCCTGATGTGCACCTGCCGCGGCCACGGCCCCAGTCGGCGCCGTCATCGGTTGCATGAGTTGCACTCCTTCGATGGCGGGAACGTCGGGCATTATAGGTCATTGCTGCGCGATTTCCAGCGCTCCAAGCGGCGGTACAATGAGCCGATGAGCAAGATTAGTATTGCCGTTCCGCAATCCATCGTGGCCATCGACCGCGGCCGGATGCGGGCCGTGGTGCGGGCCGTGCTCGAAGGCGAAGGCTGCCGCGCTTATGATATCAGCCTGGCTTTTGTGGACAACCCAACGATTCACCAGCTCAATCGCCGCTATCTCCAGCACGACGCGCCGACAGACGTCCTGAGTTTCCCCCTGAGCGAGCCTGGAGCGGCCAAGCTCGTTGGGGAATTGGTCATCGGCGCGGAGGTAGCGCAATCCGAAGCGGCCCAGCGCGGTCACGGCGTCGACGTGGAGTTGGCGCTTTACGTCATTCATGGATTATTGCACCTGTGCGGCTACGATGACCAATCTCCAGCGGCGGCCAGGAAAATGCGGCAACGCGAACGGCACTACTTGGCGGTGCTGGGCTTGCCCGACATTGTGGAAGAACCTTGACCGCTGTACGCCGCTTTTCCTTGGCCGTTCGGTGGACCGACCTGCATCTCGGTTCAATTCCGGTCTTGACCCGCGGTCGGTCGGCGGTATAGTTCGGCTCCGCAAAACTTCGGGAACTTTCGACGTGCTGACCGAAGAGCGGAGCCGGCGCTGATGACGCGATCGGCGTCGAGCGAGCAGGCAAATGGATGTCGGTTTTGGGGTGGCCGTGCGAGAGGGGCGACGGCCGACCCGTCAACCTCGCCGCGACTCCTCGCGCTCAAGGTTGCGAGGCATCGTGCGACTGCTGAAATCTAAGGTGACGACGCCGTCCGCGTCGGTTGCCTTCATTGGGGGAGTTAGGCCGTGACCAAGGACGAATGCCTGAGCCAGGACATCGCGGCCCCGACCGCGGCCTTCGCCGCTCGAGCGCGGCGTCAACCGCCCCGGCTGTTGTGGTTGCCGCCGTTGGCGATTTGCCTGCTGACCGGCTGTGCCACGGCTTCATGGGATTGGCTGCCTTGGAGATCGAAAACGGCCCAGGCGCCGGCCACCGGACCCAAGGACAGCTTCGTGATGCGCGGCGACGACCTCGAGCGGACCAGTGCTGCCGACAGCCCTTTCCAGGCTGAGCTTGATGCCGCCAAACGTCTGCTGCAAAACCAAGAGTACCGCCAGGCCGAGCGTGCCTTCCACAAGCTGGCCAACAACAAAAAAGCGCCGCTTAACCTGGTCGACGAAGCGTTGTTCCTCGAGGCCGAATGCCAGCGCTTGCAGAACAACTTGCGCGATGCGGAGGGGACGTACCGCAAATACGTCAAGACGTACTATCGCACGGGCCAGTTTGTCGAATCGGCCAACCGCCGCTTGTTCGAGATCGCCAATTACTGGCTCGAAGATACCCGCAAGCAGATGCTCGCTTGGGAAGAGCAACGCGACGGCAAGCGGTTGTTCGTCCTGCCGACGGCGTACTTCCACGTTTCCAAGGACAAACCGTTCCTCGATATGGAAGGCCATGCCTTGCAGATCCTTGAAGAGCTGAGCCTCGCCGACATCAAAGGCGCGATTCGCACCGTCGACGGCGGTCCCAGCATCGGCGAACAAGCGCTGTTCTATCTGGCCACCGTCAAGTTCTTCCGCAAGGACTATCGCGAAGCCGATTCGTATTACTCCCAGTTGTACGAACGCTATCCCAACAGCCCCATGGCCCCCAAGGCGATCAAGCAATCAATCATCTGCAAACAGATCATGAACGGCGGCACCGACTACGACACCCGCACGATTGAGGAAGCTCGTAAACTCATCGACCGCTACCAGACTGCTTATCCGGAATGGAACAAGGACCGCGAATGGTTGACGCGGCAGTTGGGCAGCGTTCACTTGCAACAAGCGGACCGCGACTTCAAAATTGCCGAATTCTATCGGCGGACGAGCCATCCCGGCTCCGCGTTCTTTTATTACGAACTGGTGAAGCGCCGCTATCCCAACACCGAATACGCACGCAAGGCCGAGGAACGCATGCGCGAATTGCGCGACGCAGCCGCCCGCGACCACGGCACGACGGTCACCACCAAGACGGTGACGGCGGAGGCGCCCAATGCGTTCACGCCGCCGGGCGGTTTGCCGCCGTTGGCCGCCGCACCCGACATTCCGGCTGCCCCGCCAAGCGGGACCATGCCGCCGAGCGCTGCCAGCGCTCCAAGCTCGATCCCGGCCGCGCAGCCGACGGCAGCCGCGCCCGCGCCGGTGCTGCCGCCGACCATCTTACCGCCCGGGCCGATCGCCGGGCCGGGAAACAGCCCCCCGCCGTCGATCCAAGAACCGGTGCCGATTGCCCCTAGTTCCGCCCCACGCCTGCTGCCGCCGGGCGGAATGTAACCTCAGCAGCCAGTGAGCCGACTCATGCGAAATGCTTCGTGCCGCCTCTCCTGGGGAATTCTGGTCGCGGCCTGCGGCGCCCTGTGGGGGTGTGCCGGGACGGGGCACTTCGAACTATTCGGCTATACGACCGCTCCGACCTACGATTGCAGTATCCAAACGGTGTACGTGCCGATCTTTGAAAATGCCAGCTTTCGGCGCGGTCTGGAGTTCGACCTGACCCGTGCCGTGATCCGCGAAATCGAGGCCAAGACCCCCTACCGCGTCGTGAATCGCCGCGACCAGGCCGACACCGAATTGCTCGGCCGGCTGGTCAACCGCCGTAAAGCGATCATCAACACCACGCAAGTGGGCGAAACGCGCGAATCGGAAGTGCTCTTGGCGGTCGAACTGCAATGGCGCGATCTGCGGCCGGGACGCCAAGGCGAACTCCTTTCCAAGGCGCAAGACGCGCGCAAGGAAGATGCCGCCCCCGACTCTTCCGGAAAAGATCTGCCGATCTTCCGCGGTTTCGCCCGGCGCTCCCAGGAGAGCGGCACGGTCGTCGTCCAACCGGTGACGACCTTCGTGCCGGAACTGGGCGGTTCGGTGACGTCGGCGGAGGCGGCGCTGGTTGATCGCTTGGCGACGCAAATCGTGTCGATGATGGAACTGCCGTGGTGAAACAGCACCGATGAGAATAGATGTAAAGGCATGCTCACGTGGCAGATTCGCGATCGCTGTGTGCAATTTGAGCGGCGTGCCTGGGTGATGGGCATCGTCAACGTTACGCCCGACAGTTTTTCCGACGGGGGCAAGTTTTTACAAACCGAAGCAGCCGTGGCCCACGCCCTGGAGCTGGTGGCGGAAGGCGCCGACGTGCTCGACATCGGCGGCGAATCGACGCGGCCGGGCGCCGCCGCGGTGCCGCTCGACGTGGAACTGGC
>JANWVS010000138.1:0-3589 GCA_025056835.1 Gemmataceae bacterium
CCCATCGGCTTCAAGAGGACTGGCCGAAGATCGAGAAAGTGCTCGTGCAGGCGATCGACCGGCTTCATGCCATGCGGCAGGAAGAAGGCCGCGCCATGGCCGACGAATTGCTGCGCTTCCGCACCATGATCTTGAGCCACTTGCACGCGATTCGCACCCGAGCGCCGCAGATCGTCGCCCTGTTTCGCGATCGTTTGCACGAGCGCGTGCGCTGTTTGCTGAAGAACATGGACGTGGAAATCGACCGTGTCGACTTGATCCGCGAAGTTTCGATTTTCGCCGAACGCAGCGACATTGCCGAGGAAATCGTCCGACTCGCCACCCACCTCGATCATTTTGCGGAGATCATGAACGAAGGCGAAAGCCCGGGCCGCAAGTTGGAGTTTCTGACGCAAGAGATGTTTCGCGAAGCGAACACGATTGGTTCCAAAGCCAGCGACGTGGAAATCTCTCGAGAAGTAGTGGAGATCAAAGGGATCTTGGAGAAAATTCGCGAGCTGATCCAGAACGTGGAGTGAACCCCCATGGGGCCGCTGATCATCATCTCGGGCCCAAGCGGCTGCGGGAAGTCGACGCTGGTGGAGCGGCTGCTGGCCCAAACGAACTGGCCGCTGCACTTGGCCGTGTCGGCCACGACACGGCCGCCGAGGCCCGGAGAACGCGACGGCACCGATTACCACTTCTGGACGCGCGAACGATTCGATGCGGAACTCGCCGCCGATGGTTTCTTGGAATGGGCCGAGGTGTTCGGCAACCGGTACGGTACGTTGCGCCGCGAGGTCGAACCGTATCGGGCACGCGGCGAGGGAGTGCTCTTGGAAATCGACGTCCAAGGTTGTCGCCAAGTGGTTCGCCGCTGTCCCGACGCCGTCACGATTTTTGTGCGGACCTCCACGCCGGAAGTCTTGGCGGAACGGTTGCGGCGGCGCGGCACGGAAACGGCGGAGTCGCTGGAACAACGGCTGCGGGGCGCCGCTTGGGAGTTGGCCCACGCCCATGAATATCGGCATCAGGTCGTCAACGACGATCTCGAGTCCGCCCTGAAGGAACTTCGCACGATCCTTGACCCCTTGTTTGAAAGGTAATCAACGAATGGATGAACTGAAGGAAGAAGCCATTGTCAACAAGGTCGGCGGCCGCTTTAAGTTATCGACATTGATCCAGAAACGGATGGTGGCCCTGAACACGGGCGCCCGACCGCTCGTCGACCTGCGAACCAACGATCGCTTGGCCATTGTGATCCAAGAGATCTTGCAAGACAAAATCTACCTCGACACGGGAGGCAATCTGCAAACCAGAAACCCCAATGACGCAGCACGCCGCGCCGTCCTGCCGGAGACGTCGGACGCCGGCGACAAAGAGTAAGGCGACCAGCCAAGCCGGGTGGGGCGAACGGCCAAACCACGGGCTAACCGATTGCGTAGCTAAGAATGTCCACGACGCGCGACGATTTGGCGTTTCGGCCGTTCGCGCCCGTTGCGAGCGCGCGAAGCCGGCTCGGAAATTCGTGTTGGGTGCCGCATGGCGGAGTTGCGTGATTCAGGCAGCGATACCGTCTATCGACCGTTGTCGTTTCTGGCGTTGGCCGGATTCGCGATCAGTTGCCTCTTTGGCGGCGTGGTGGTACTCAGTGCTGTCTTGGCGATCATTCAAGGAGCACCGTTCTTCTTTCACAATGGCGTTCTTCTCGTCGCCGTCGTGGGATTTGTCGTCGCGTGGTTGGGGTTAAATGAGATTCGGAACTCGGAGGATACCAAGGCTGGCCGCACCTTAGCCGTCAGCGGCATGTGGATCAGTTTGGCTACGGGGGCCGCCTATTTCGCCTACTCGTACTTCACCGGCTTGGCCTTGCAGCAACAAGCATTGGCCTTTTTTCTCCGCGACGACAACGAATTCTCAGGATGGTTTCCGCGGCTCCAGCGGGCCGGCCGCGATAAGGTGGAATTTTACCGCGCCTTCCTTTTGACCATGCCCTATTCGGCCCGGACCGCGCGCCCCGAAGACGGCGATAAAATTGTCGAGTTATTCGACCGCCCCACGGCGGACGGCGCCACCGGACGCTTGACGCGGTTTAAGACCGATCATTCGGTCATGTCGCTCGTCAAAGGAGGCGACCAAGCGCACGTCGAACCGCTCGGAGTCAAGGAATGGGTGTATGAGAAGGGGAGCTACCGCGTCACCTGTGCCTTTCGCATCAAGTCGCTGGAAGGAACTGCCGATCTGACGATCACGGCCGTCAGCACCGAGGGCGAGTCGGACCGCCTGCCGCGTTTCTGGTTCGCTGATCTGACCTCCGCGTACCTGACGAATATGCAACCCACTCCGTTGGGCCGCGGGCTTGAGTACCTTCGCACGGTCGCCGTGGGGTTTTTGGGCCAACTGGAAAACGAAATTCGTCAGGCGAGTTGGTCGCGCAAGCCGCCGCCTCGCGATGGCACGGACTGGACCAAGCAACATCCCGACGACGCGGCCGAGCTGAAAGATCGCATCCGTGCCATTTTCGACGGCAAAGCGCCCGATCAGGGCTGGCATATCAACTCGCCGTCAAAACTGGGGCTGACCGATTGGGATCGCGATGCCGAGGGCCGAGTGGTATTCAAGATGCCCTTGGCACTGGTCTTCGTCGACACCAATTCCGACGTGCTGCGGGCCGCCGACCTGCAAACCGTGGTGCGAACCAAGACTCCGATCGACCCCGAGCGAATCGTGCAGAGCGATCGACCGGTGGCTCCCGAATGGGAGTTGCTGGAATACCAATTCCTACGCCTCAAGAAAAACAAGAAGTAGGCCGCTATGAATCACCGCCGCCTGGGACGCACGGGTCTAAAGGTCTCGGAAATTTGCTTGGGGACGATGACCTTCGGCCATCAATGCGATGAAACAACCTCGTTCGCCATCCTCAACAAGGCCGCGGACAAGGGGATCAATTTTCTCGACACAGCCGATGTCTACCCGGTTCCGCCCGCCATCGAAACCGCTGGCCGCACCGAGGAAATCGTGGGACGTTGGCTTCGCGGCCAGCGGCAGCGCTTCGTGGTCGCGACCAAGTGCCGCATTCGCGTCGGTCCCGGCCCCAACGACGAAGGACTCTCGCGGCGTCACATCATGCAAGCGGTTGAAGACAGCTTGCGTCGTCTGCAAACCGATTGGATCGACCTCTATCAGCCCCATTCGCCGGATCCCGATACGCCTTTGGACGAAACGCTGCGGGCTTTGGACGACCTCGTGCGGCAGGGCAAGGTCCGCTATTTGGGCTGTTCGAATTACCCAGCTTGGCAGGTGGCGTTGTCCCTCGGTGTCAGCGCCCGACATGGTTGGGCCAGGTTCGACTCGGTTCAACCGCGCTACAATCTGCTCTATCGAGAGATCGAGGCCGAATTGTTACCCTTATGCCGCGATCAGGGACTAGGGGTCATCACCTACAATCCCCTCGCGGGCGGCTTCTTGACCGGACGCTATCAAGCGCTGGAGGCGCCGCCGCCGGGCACGCGCTTTGCTTTGGGCGGCGCCACCGGACCGCTGTATCGCGAGCGTTACTGGCAGCAAGCCCATTTCGACGCCGTCCAACATTTGCAGCGCTTCTTTGTAC
>JANWVS010000138.1:3599-6274 GCA_025056835.1 Gemmataceae bacterium
CCTGACACAGGTCGCGATTGCCTGGGTGCTCGCCCAACCCGGGATTACCGCGGCCATCGTAGGAGCGAGCAAGCCGGAACAACTCGACGAAAGCCTTGGGGCCGTTGACGTTCATCTCGACAAAGACGAGTTATCCGTCTGCCACGAAGTCTGGTTTCGTCTGCCGCGCCGGCCGTAAGCCACAAGGATGCTTCACTCCCCCTGCGAACGGTCTCCAAGACGCCGAGGCGATGTCAGGCCAGGGCAACCGGCCGCGGCATGAATCTGGCCTGCGTAGGCTTCCTGTCCCCTGATCCAGCCGCGTGTGCCATCGGCAAACTCGATCAGCCACCAATCCCCGCGCGTCGCCAGACGACGCGCTTCCATGCCGGCCTGCAATGTGGGAAGTTGAGGATGCCGGGGATAGCTCCGGCCGTTGCCGGTAAACATCGCTACTTGCTCGCCGCGCACCACGACCACCGGTACTTCGGCGTCACGCCGCCGTTGCGCGTCCAGGCGGCGCCAACCTTCGTATCCGGCCACGGCCGCGGCCAACCCCGCTACGGCGAACAAAACGGCGGTGAACCGCCGACGCCACCAGAACCAGGTTCCGGCCAAGCAGGTGACGAGGTAGCCCACCGCTGCCAACAGCGCCATGCCGGCACTACTCCAGGACGGCAGCCACGGCGGCCATGCCAAGGCTTCCGGCCGTCCCCGCCCGTCGGGCGGATAAAGCACTTGCCGGCGGCAGTAGTTGAGTCCGCGGCGCAAACCGGTGTCGTGGGGAGTCTGCATCAGCCCTAGCCGATAATACAGGATCGCTAAGGGCAAATCGCCGGCGAGATAAGCGGCGTTGCCGAGGTTCCGAAACCGAGCGGGGCTACAGCTCTCGGCATTGCCGGCTTGCTCCCAAGCCCGCAGCGCTTCCCGAAAGGCGGCCGTGGCATCCTGCCCCGCTTCGATGAGACGCTTCCCTTTTTCAAAGGCAGCGATTGCCGCCGACACCGCGGGAGTGTCAGCCGCACGCACCGACAACGCCAGCGCCGGCAACAACGCCATGATCAACATCAGCGATCGCGATGGTCGGCTGTCAGCAGGCTTGGGCATGGCCGCCTTCCCATTCGTCCAAGACTAAGCAAGCGCGGACAATCAGCGGTTCGACCGGCTCACCCGCGACGGGGCCGAAGCGAAGTGCCGCACAATCCTTGAGGACTTCACAAAAACGGCGCCGCAACTCGACCGAGGCACCGCATCGCTTCAACCATCGATCGACTTCCGCCTCCGTGGGTTCCAGCGCCGGAAAATCGAGACCATCGCGAAGAAAGTGGACCAAGGCGGCGGCCACGGCGCTCGGGTCGCGAGACTTCGTCAAAATTGACCGCGTCCGCTCGGCCGCGCGGCGCCTGCGGCGCTCCAGGTCGAGGCGCGGTTTCCGACAGGCCCACCAGGTCGCACCGATACAGCACAACGGCACACCGACGGCGAACACCACGACAGTCCACGGCGCAGGCACATAGGACCGCACCGGCGCCTCCTCCGCCAGTTCTAGCATCCAAGGCGGCGCCGCCAACACACGCAGCGGCGGTGCCGATTCAGGAGGGGCCGGCGCCCGCACCTGGATCGCGATGGCATCGGCGTAGGCCGTTTGATACCGTCGTTGCCGCGGCGCGTAGTAGCATAACCTCAGGCCCGGAATGGTTCGGACCTCACCGTGTTTCGGGCGCAACAGGTAGACGAATTCCCAGACATCGTCGCCGGACTTCTCGCTGGTCGCAGCGACGTAAAAATCACGCTCGAGGTCGTTGGGAAACAGACGCAGCGCCTCGCGCCGCGGGACATACGGTGGCACCGCTCGGCCGCTGATCGTCACCGTCACGGTGATCGGTTCCTCAACTGCCACAGCAGTCGGCGTTGCCTTGACGGCGAGACGAAATACACCGACCAAGCCGCTGAAATCCAATGGCCGGCCGACGAGCGGCGGCTCGATGACCTCCGGTTCGAGCGTCGGTATGGTGCCGCCCCAGACGCTGCTGACCACGATCAGCCAACCAACTGCCTTCATGGCTCACCAATCCCGAACGTGCGGCAGCGGCGGCGTTGCCTGCCAAGCCTCGCGCCGCGTACTGCGGATGCGAGCGACCACCCGTTCCAGGTGGGCGGCAGTCTCTTCGGGCGTCAAGGACCTCGGCTCTTCAGAGTCGTCCAACACCTGCAATGGTCCGTGAGCCAATGCCTTGCGTTGTGCCGATGCGTCCGGATTGTCCACCGTCCCGACCTTTTCCCCCTCGGAATGCGCCTGCTCCTCGGTGCCTGGCTCCCTGCGCGGATCGCCCCGATCAGTGGGTTGGCGCTCCGGCTGGTTGCCCGTCGCCGAGGGCGGCGCATCGCCGTTGGTTTGCGAACTCGCCGCGGGCTTGGCTTGAAGCCAGAGCCATTTGGCCAATTCGAGATTGTGCCGCGCATCTGCCCGCAGGTCGGCATCGTCCGTCAGTTCTAGGGCGCGCCGCAGGGCGGCGATGGCTTGCTCCAAGCGGCGGCGGTCTTGGACATAGGCGCGCAGCAAGGCGGTGCCGAGGTCATAGTTCGCGCGGGCCGCCCGCACGGGCGGAATGAGTTGGTCGTCCAGAGACCGTTGATAATACACCGCGGCCTCTTCGTAGCGCCCCAGCCGAAATAGCGTCGCCGCCGTGTTGAAC
>JANWVS010000139.1 GCA_025056835.1 Gemmataceae bacterium
CAATTTCCCCTTGGCGCTGGCGAGGGCGCCGTCGCGGGCATTTTTCAGCCGTTTCTCTTCGCCTCCGTCGCCGGCCCCGGCGGGAAACTGCGTGACGCCGACGACGAGCACGCCATCCTTGAGACCGTCGTAGCTCCGGGTGGTGGCCTCGACCTTGCCCTCCGGCAGTTCCCACTGCTGTTTCTTCTCCTTGGGTGTGCCGGGCAGCTTCACCGTGAAGCCGAGGTTCGGATAGGCCCAGACGCGCCACGAAGCCGGCGGACCGTTCTGACCGACCGCCGCCGTCAGCGTCACCATAAACAACAGGCGATTCATCATGACGACAGTATCGTACTGCGCCAGGTTCGCGTCGATCACTCAGCAGCCGCCGGGCAGAGTCGGCCGAGGCCGCGTGCGGCTTGCCCTCTCCATTCTACTTCCGTTGCAGCCGCTCGAGGATCCGCTCGAAGTCGTCGTGCGACTGGAAGTGAATGATGAACTGGCCTTTATCCTTGGCCGTGACGCGGATTTCGACCGGAGTGCCCAAGCTTTGACGCAACTCGTTTTCAAGGCTCTTGACATGACTCGTCTTGGTTTCACCACCGGAGCGGGCGGCGCTGTCCTTGGTGCCGCTCGTCGCGGCGCCGGCTGCGTTTTCCTTCTGCTCGCGCAGCAGTGCTTCGGTTGCCTTGACGCTGAGGCCCATGGCGACGATCTGCTTGAAGACGGCTACTTGCTTGTCGCGGGTCTTGATTCCCTTGAGGATTTTGGCATGGGCTTCGGTGATCTGCCCTTGGCGGAGGCCTTCCTGGACTTCCGGGGCCAGTTCGAGAAGATTGATGAGGTTGGTGATCGTCGAACGAGCCAGGCCGATGCGCTGGGCCAGCTGTTCGTGATTGACGCCGAAACGCTCGACGTAGTCTTTGAACCCTTGAGCTTTCTCGATCGGATTGAGGTCGGTGCGCTGGATGTTTTCGGCCAAGGCTGCTTCGACCACTTGCTGATCGCTCAATTGAACCACGCGTACCGGCACGCTGTGGAGGCCCGCCTGCTGCGCTGCCCTTAGCCGCCGTTCGCCGGCGATGAGCTGGTAATGGTCTCCCAGCACGCGAACCACCAGCGGTTGCAAAATACCGTGTTCCTTAACACTGGCGCTGAGCGAGGCCAGTTCGTCCGGATCGAAGGTCTTGCGCGGCTGCCAGGGGTTGTGCTGAATCTTGGCCAAGGGCACTTCCAAGCCGTGTTGATCCGCCGTCGTCGCGGCGCCGTTGCCGCCCTCGCCGGCTGGTCCGATGCGTCGTTTGTCCATGGCAATTTCCTCCGTGAATGGTTCGCTTTGTTCCCGGGCGGCGGGCTTATAGCAACGACGTCGGCGGCGCACAATCCGGACTGCCGGCTTTGGTCGGCGCGGTCGCCGTTGGGGTGTTAGGCAAGGTCAAGCCGGACGGTGCGGCCCCAAGTTCCGCGCGGAACATCGGAAAGCCTGGGCACATTCCTTGCCCATGTTCCGCGCGGAACGAAGCGCGCGACCGGCAAACCAAGACGAAAAAAGTGACCTTTTTTTCGAGTGCTGGCTTGTTGTAAGATTCCGCCCGTTGCGACGACCGGAACCGTCGCGACCAGGTTTGGGAACCCGCCCAAACCCTCAGAGAAGAGGATCACGGATGAAGGGATTCATCCCGGCAGCGGCCCGGAATCGCTGCCCTGGTCCCCATCTCCTCTTAGCTGTCCCTTAGCGGTTGCTCCCGTTGAGCGGTTGCCGCGCTGTGACCGGGCTTTCCCCGCGCTGGCGCTGTTGCGGCCGGCGTGGACCGCTCTCGCCGCGTTTCCGCTCGGCACCACGACTGCCGACCGCCGGGACCTCTGAGCCGAGCTTCTCCCGGAACCGAGGAACTCAGGCATGAATCGCAATCCGATCTTTCTTCGCGTCGACGCCACCAACGCCACCGGCTACGAACGTCTGGCACGCAACCTCGTGCTGGCCGCCGCGCTGCAGCGCCGCCGTCGACCGGTTTATTTTCTCTCTCGGCTCGAACCCAACGGCCTGGCCATGACCATCAAGCGCGGCGCCAACAACTGGTTGGCCATGAATCACGCTGTCGCCACGGCCGCCGACCTCGAGGAAACGATGCGGCACATCCGCCAGCTCCAACCTGCCGCGATCTTCGTCGACGACGCTGGCGCCACACACGATTACCTGGCCGAGTTGGTCGCCGCCGGCTTGACCGTGCTGTCCATCGACCATCTCGCCGCTGCCTCGCTGCCTAGCCATGTCATCGTCAATCCGCTGCTGGGACCGAGTAAGGAGAACTACGAATTCCAACCGCGGGCCCAATTGCTCTTCGGACGACGTTACACCCTCGTCCGCCCGGAAATCCGCCGGCAGCGGCCCACCCGTGCCCAGGAACCGGCGCCCTTGGCCGCCATGGTCGACGGCAAACCTAGCGGACAATTCCGGGCCTTGGTGGCCCTGGGTGAAGACGACCCCAATCGGCAAACGATTCAACTGGCCAAACTCCTCCTATCGGCCCCACGCATCGGCAAAGTCGACGTCATCGTTCGTCGTGAGCATCCCCAACTCGAAGCCATCAAGTCCCTCGTCGCCGACCATCCGGGCCGCTTGGAGTTGGCGCTGGAGCCGGCCGAAATCGCCGCCCGACTGGTCCGCTGCCATTTCGCTGTCACTGCCGGCACCGGCTGGTCCAACGAACTGGCCTGTATCGGTGTGCCGCAGCTTGTGATCGTCCAAAACGAGCAGCATTGGCCCAACGCCCAGCGCCTGGAAGAGGAAGGCTGCGCCTCGTGTCTGGGCTGGCACGAAAACGTCTCCGCCGCCACCCTTCGCACCGCGGTGCACAACTTGCTGACCGACCCGCTCGAACGTCAGGCGATGGCCCGTTGCGGCCGCAAGCTCATCGACGGACGCGGCCCCGACCGTCTGGTCAACGCCATGGAAATCGTCCTGGCCGGCGCTGCCCGCCGCACCGTCGTGCCGCTGGCCGCGTGATCGACGCGCCGCTCGCTCGGCGAAGACGCGGTGAGCTGACGGTCGGCGGCGGTCGTAAGTCTGCCCTTGGCTTCCAAGGGGTGCGTATCATGAACTTCAGGCCGTTGCCGAAGCCGGTCCGGTGTTCCCAGGTTGCACGGAGACCGCCGCCATGGACAAAGCCGAAGTTGCCGCGGTGCTCGACGAGATCGCCGTGCTCCTGGAGCTTCAGGGCGAAAACCCGTTCCGCTGCAACGCCTACGCTCGGGCGGCACGCGCCCTCAACCAGCTCGAAGTCAACCTGGCGGACGTCATTCGCGAAGGCAAACTGGACGAGATCCCCGGCATCGGCGCCACGCTGCGCGACAAGATCACCACGCTGGCCACGACCGGTCGTCTCCCCTTTTACGAAGAGTTGAAGGCCAAGACGCCGCCCGGCCTGCTCGACATGCTCCGCCTGCCCGGCATCGGTCCGAAGAAGGTCAAAGCATTGTATGATTCCCTGGGCATCGACGATCTCGCCAAGCTCCAGGCAGCCTGCGCCGCGGGGCAGGTCGCCGAACTGAAGGGCTTCGGTCCCAAAACCCAGCAGAAGATCCTCGAGGGGATTGCCTTCTTGGGCCAGGCCGGTGAACGCGTCCGCCTCGACCAAGCCTGGGCCGTGGCCGACCAGATCGTCGCTGCCCTGCGCCAGTGTCGGGGCATCGACCGGCTCGAAGTGTGCGGCTCGCTGCGGCGTCGCAAGGAGACCGTCAAGGACATCGACATCCTCGTCAGCTCGCGCCGCCCCGGCCCGATCATGGAGGCGTTCGTCAAGCTGCCGCTGGTGAAAAAGGTCCTCGGCCACGGCGAGACGAAAGCGAGCGTCGTTGTGGAGGCGGTCGACATCGAGGGTCGTCATGTCACCATGAACGCCGACCTGCGCGTCGTGACGGCGGCTCAGTTCCCGTTCGCCTTGAATTACTTCACCGGGAGCAAGGAGCACAACGTCGCCCTGCGGCAACGAGCAATCGACTATGGTCTGAAGCTCAACGAATACGAGCTGGCCGGGCCGAAGAAGTGCGTGGCGTGCGACGACGAGGCGGACATTTACCAGGCCCTCGACCTCGACTACATACCGCCCGAGCTGCGTGAAGACACCGGCGAAATCGCCGCCGCGGCTGCCCACCGCTTGCCGCGCCTGATCGACGCCGACGACTTGCACGGTGTGTTCCATTGCCACACCAACTGGAGCGACGGGTCGGCGACGCTCGAACAGATGGTCCAGGCAGCCCGCAGCCGCGGGTTTTCCTACCTCGGCCTCGGCGACCATTCGCAATCGCTGACGGTGGCCAACGGCCTCAGCCCTCAGCGCGTTCGCCAGCAGATCGCCGAGATCGACGCCCTCAACGCCCGCCTCAAGGGGTTCCGCGTGTTCAAGGGGACCGAGTGCGACATTCTGCCGGATGGTTCCCTCGATTACGACGAGCAAACGTTGGCGTTGTTCGATTACGTCGTCGCCAGCGTTCACACGCACTTCCACCAGAGCGTCGAGGAAATGACGCAGCGGATCATCCGCGCCATCAGTCATCCGCGCGTGACGATGCTCGGCCACGCCACGGGACGCCTGCTCCTTCGCCGGGACGCCTACAAGGTCGACCTCGACGCGGTGCTTCAGGCGGCGGCTCGCCACGGCACCATGATCGAAATTAACGCCAATCCCTATCGCCTTGACCTTGACTGGGTCCATTGCAAGCGGGCCAAGGCCTTGGGCGTCACGTTGGTAATTAATCCGGACGCCCACGGCCCCGCCGAACTGGATTATGCCCGGCGTTACGGCATCGCCGTTGCCCGCCGCGGCTGGCTGGAAAGGAAAGACGTGCTCAACACGCAGACCTTGGCGCAAGTGACGAAGACGCTGGCCGCCCGAGCGGCCCTGCCAAGAACGCTCGGCAAATCTTAGCCACGTCGACTCGCCGGGCCAATCGACGCAGCGCCGCCGGCCCGGCGGCGGCTTGGTCCCTTGGCAAGCTCGCAGCGGCGTGTCACAATTAGTTAGATTGCGCGCGGCCTGCGGGTCGGCCTTGGAACGGCTTGGCCCCTCCGCCGACACGCCGCGGTCGGGAGCCAAATGTTCATGAGATGGACCATCGCCGTCGCATGGGGTGTGTTGGCCAGCGCCGTCGGGTCGCTGATGCCGGGCCATGAGCCGTCAGCCCAGCCGCGGCTGAAACCGCCTGCACCGGCCCCAGCGGCAGTGTATCAGGCCATTCTCCGCTACCGCATCATCGCCCCGCGCGACGAGCACGCCGGCTACTACGATCGCCTCGTCGATCGGCTCCAGGCCTGGAAATTCAACTTCCAGCCTCCGTTGGCGCAACGTCCGGACACCGATCGCTTCAACCCAGACCTCAACGAATTCCGGGGCACGATCGCCGCCGAATATGCCTTCCGCCTCCACGAACTGCCCTTTGTCGCCGGCGTGTTGCTCATCCCCGCGGGACTGGACCTGGACAAGATCGCCCCCGATGAGCCGGTGCGGGTCCGCATCGAGATCGTGCCTGGTTTGCCTCTGGAGCGGCAGCGCGACCTTGTTGACCAAGCCAAACTTCTCTTGGGCACGTTGGGCTTTGTCGAAGCGGTAGGTTACGATCATCACGGCGACGGCGGCCAGCCGTTGACGCGCCTCATCGGCACCATCCCCCGGTTGCAGCTTCCGCAATTGCTTAAGGACTTGCGCGACCAGCCCAACGGCTGGCTGGCGCCGCGGATCGAGCGAACGCAATTGCCGCCGCCGCTGCGCTTCTTCAACCCAATCCGGTACACCGAGGTCCTGGCCGACACGGCAGCCTTGGTCGCCGCCGCCGAGCCAACGCCGCGCCAACCCGACTATCTCGAAAAAATCGGCCCCGGTCTGTGGGAACTGATCAACGACAAAGACCGTCAGTCCGAGTTCGTTCGGGTCCAAGTGATTTTCGCGGGCACGCCCAGCCCGGCGGTGCTGCGGCAGCGCGTCCGCGACCACGCCCCCAATGCCTTCGTCGAGGGAATCCTCGGTTCGTTCGTCACTGCCGAATTACCCATCGGCCAAGTGAAGAACCTGGCCGCCCTCGTCGACGTGGTAAACATTCGCTTACCGATTCCCGCCAGCGGCGACATCGATCCGTCGCTTCCCGGCGAGTTTGAGCCGGCCCAAGTTTTGGCGACGACCGGCCTGGCGCAACTGCACCAGCGCGGGGCTCGCGGCCAGGGGGTGCGCGTCGCCATCGTCGATGCCGACTTCCGCGGCTGGACCGAACAGGTCAAAGCGGGTACGCTGACT